>JANQQH010000048.1 GCA_028285025.1 Hyphomicrobiaceae bacterium
AACGGAAAAATGGTCTTGGAAATGCTGTTATACCAACTCTCATCACTGCGGACAGTTAAAAGAATTTTGGCTTCAGGAAAATGAGCTGCCGTTTGCTCCCAAAAAGTCGATGAGGGCCAATCCACCGCTGATTGAAATTGATCAAAGGTTACGTCCCAATCTACCGGCTTGCCCTCAGCGGCACTTTGCCAAATCTCAGCCTGCCCTTTGCGTCGATAAACCTCTTCCATATGATGGCATAGTCCATACCCGAGCTTTTCAAGTGCCAACTTCATAGAGTATGTACCTGTTCGGCCAAACCCTGCCCCAATAATTTTTAAACTCACAACATCCCTCTAACTTATTGTGTAATTGTAATGAAACTTTTTGATCTTGATAAACATTTTCAGGTTTGCTGTAAATTCATTTAATTAATCAAGACTGTCCCATTGTTCACAAAACAAGTTTTGTTAAACATCGTTAAGTCACAGGGATTGGAAAGCCGGTTCTCTTGCAGATCTGGTGCGGATATAAGAGGCAACACAAGTGAGCGAAATTTGCGATTGGAATGTCATTATCAGGAATGGAAACATCTGGCTCCATAGTGGCCAGATGTGATGACAATCTTTTTTGCATAACTATATCTTATAAGTCTTGGTTGCTTTCTTTTACCTTTTTCTTATCAAGATAAACTTGAGCGCCCATATCTTTGAACTTCTCGCTCATCTGGGCCATACCTTGTTCTTTATCATTTAGCTTAGCAGCATAATCGCGTACGTCTTGTGTGATTTTCATGGAGCAGAATTTCGGGCCACACATAGAACAGAAGTGGGCCACTTTATGAGCCTCTTTCGGCATAGTCTCATCATGGTAAGAGCGCGCTGTGTCTGGGTCGAGGGAGAGGTTGAACTGGTCTTCCCATCTGAAATCAAACCGGGCACGTGACAAAGCGTCATCTCGAATTTGCGCCGCCGGGTGGCCTTTGGCCAAGTCCGCGGCATGGGCGGCAATCTTATAGGTGATCACCCCTTCTTTCACATCATCTCTGTTGGGTAGCCCCAAATGTTCTTTTGGTGTGACATAGCAAAGCATAGCTGTGCCGAACCAACCAATCATCGCTGCGCCAATGCCAGAGGTAATGTGGTCATAGCCTGGGGCAATGTCTGTTGTTAATGGCCCAAGCGTGTAGAACGGGGCTTCTCCGCATTCCTTCAATTGCTTGTCTACATTTACCTTGATTTTTTGCATCGGCACATGGCCGGGGCCTTCAATCATCACCTGGCACCCCTTCTCCCAGGCAACCTTGGTCAATTCGCCTAGCGTTTCAAGTTCAGCAAATTGTGCTCGGTCATTAGCGTCCGCAATTGAGCCGGGGCGCAAGCCATCACCTAGTGAGAAGCTGACATCATATTTGCGCATCAAATCACAAATT
>JANQQH010000051.1 GCA_028285025.1 Hyphomicrobiaceae bacterium
CTTTTAATTTTTCGCACATGCCGCGCCCGCGGGTTTCTGCTCTGTCGCGGTGAACCATGATTGATAAGGCGTCAACCGGCTCTGCGTTCACCAAAACAGACATTTTAACCAAATTACCAGACTCATAACCCAAAAGCTGATAGTCAAAAGAGGCATAACCACGGGTAACTGATTTGAGCCGGTCATAAAAGTCGAACACCACTTCAGACAAGGGGAGTTCGTAGACCACCATGGCACGGCTGCCGGCATAGGTAAGGTCCTTTTGGCGACCGCGACGGTCTTCGCATAATTTCAGCACAGCCCCTAAAAACTCATCTGGCACCAAAATTGTTGCTGTGATCCAGGGTTCTTCAATGTGATCGATTTTCACCACGTCTGGCATGTCTGCTGGGTTGTGCAATTGCTGCATGGTGCCATCATTCATATAAATATGATAAATCACTGACGGGGCGGTGGTGATCAGGTCAATGTCAAATTCGCGCTCGAGCCGTTCGCGGATAATTTCTAAGTGCAAAAGCCCGAGAAAACCGCAGCGAAAGCCAAAGCCGAGCGCGGCTGAGGTTTCCATTTCAAATTCAAAACTGGCGTCATTTAAGCGCAGTTTGCCCATGGCTTCGCGCAAATTTTCAAATTCTGAACTGTCCACCGGAAACAGGCCGCAAAACACCACCGGTTGGGCCGGTTGAAAGCCCGGCAAAGGCGCGCACTGGTTTTTCTCATCTGTGACGGTGTCCCCCACCCTTGTGTCTGCCACTTGTTTAATGGCGGCGGTGAAAAAACCAATTTCACCGGGCCCTAATTCATCTGTTAAATCCTGTTTGGGGCGGAAGACGCCGACACGATCAACCAAGTAATTGGCGTCGGTTGAGATGAGTTTGATTTTTTGACCCTTTTTCAACTTGCCATCAATAATGCGCACCAAAACCACCACGCCCAAATAGGCGTCGTACCAGCTGTCAACCAGCAAAGCTTTTAAGGGAGCGTCTTGCTCACCTGTTGGCGCGGGCAGTTTTGTTACGATCACTTCGAGTACGTCTTCAATGCCAAGGCCGGTTTTGGCTGAAATTTCAACAGCATCAGAGGCATCCAGGCCGATCACATCTTCAATTTGGGTTTTGATGCGCTCTGGCTCGGCGGCTGGCAAGTCAATTTTATTGAGAACGGTGACAATCTCATGATCGTTCTCAATGGCCTGATAAACGTTGGCCAGGGTTTGCGCTTCCACACCCTGTGAGGCGTCGACCACCAAGAGGGAACCTTCGACCGCCGATAAAGAGCGTGAGACTTCATAAGCAAAGTCAACATGGCCTGGTGTGTCAATCAGGTTTAATTGATACATCTGCCCATCGTTGGCCTTATAGTCAAGGCGCACGGTTTGGGCTTTAATGGTGATGCCGCGCTCTTTTTCGATCTCCATATTATCGAGCACTTGTTCTTGCATTTCGCGCTCTGACAGGCCGCCACATAGCTGGATCAAGCGGTCCGCCAAGGTGGATTTGCCATGATCAATGTGGGCGACAATGGAAAAATTACGGATATTTTTTAAGGGTGTTTGGCTCATGCATGGGGTGTTAGCACTGATTGGTCCGCTCGCCAAGTGTTTGATGTTGCTTGATGGGCTAAATTTTAAATTTATGCGTTGTTTTCTTGTTTTGGTTGATCAGCTGGCGGGGCCCAATTTATCTGCTTATAATCAAAGCCATATTCAATGGTCGGTTTCACGATGGCAAAAAAGGGCGACAAGTCAAAATCGCGCGGGGCAAACAGGGAATGATGGCGAATATGCAAGATTTCGCGGCGGCTATAGGCGCTCGTGGCGCTGCGCTGGCCCTTTTTGCGCTCGATTTTGGGCAAAATGGGGTAATGCACTTTTTGAAAAGCTTGGGCGATTAGGGTGGAGCAAATGGCCCGTGTTGGCTCGCCTGCACCAAGCTGGATCATCCGGCGGCGCCAGCGCACAGGAATGGGCGGGGTCGGCAATAAATAGCGGGCCAAATCGATAATGTTACGGGTGTCATATTTTATGCCGATATGATCAATCATAAACTGAACAACTGTATCGCGGTCCTCAGGAGTAAGGTTGACAGGGCGACAAATGCGGGTGTTGTAGGTTTCATATTTGGACAGCGGGGAGGCGACGCAGCCAATGCCCAAATCAACCTCAACCAAACAATTGCCGCCATTTTCCCCGTTATGCTCTTTGGCTGTTAACG
>JANQQH010000053.1 GCA_028285025.1 Hyphomicrobiaceae bacterium
TTTAAAAACAGGGGCCCGCCGTTCCTTAAAAGCTTGCCGCCCTTCTTTGTAATCTTCACTTTCAAAACAAGCTTGGGTGAGGGCGTCATGGGCATCAAAATCAATATGATGATCATTGCGCGATAGCGCCTCAATCGCCCCTTTTACACTTTGAATTGTCAAAGGCGCATTGGCCGCAATAGTTTGGGCCAGCGTTTGTGTGGTCTCTAACAGCTCATCATCTTCAACCACTTGGTTTAACGTGCCAAAAGCTTGCAATTGGCGCGCTTCATAGCGCCCACCGGTGAAAAACATTTCTTTTGCCAGAGCGGCTGGCAGAGTTTTTAACACCAAAGCCACCCATCTCACATCAAACCCTATGCCCAATTTGGCAGGCGGCAGAGAAAAGCGCGCGCTGGCGCCAGCAACACGCAAATCAACCGAGTGAGCAATCAAAAATCCCCCACCCATACAAAACCCGTGGATCATTGCTATGGTTGGTTTTGAGCATTGTTGCAAAGCGTCAAAAGCATCATGGTTTAGCTGATTATAACTTTGAGCGTTATCACCATCTCGCAAACGGTCAAATTCAGAAATATCAGCCCCGGTTGAAAACGCCTTGGTGCCGTCCCCGCGCACAATCAAAACGCGAATATCGGGATCTTTTTCCAACTTTGCAACCGCATCAGGAAACTGTTGCCACATCTTTTCGCTCATAGAATTAAGCTTTTCAGGCGCACTAATGGTGATCCAGCCAAGGGGGCCATCACTATATGTTGTTATCTCAGACATAAATCTCACAATCTCTTGAAATTCAGACCATCACAGTAGGGACAATCGTTAACAAAAGGTTAATCATGTGTGACCCGAAAAATACAGCTAAATATTTCCAATCCTTAACAAAAATTTACGAATCAGCTACTTGTTACCAAGTGTAGCGGGGGCTTTGCCAGTGCGCTGAAATCTGCAAGTGGGATAACAGCAGAAAAGAGGGCGAACTGGCCTTTACAAATCTTTTCAATTTACCGCGGCGGTTAAAGCGAAAGGAGATGTGAAAAGCACTTGAATTCCAATCCTTTAAACGGTTGAAAGATAAAAGATTAAAACATGTTTTTGCAACTGAATACCCATTCATTTGTCTTATTAATCTCAACCTTTCTCAAGCGGTAAACCAGTTTAAGTTAAAAGTGCCAGGTCGTTTGATATCTGGCAATGCTTAGA
>JANQQH010000074.1 GCA_028285025.1 Hyphomicrobiaceae bacterium
CCGCCCAATGCAAAGAGCTCCACAGCCCAGGCTGTGCGCCAATATTTGCAAAGCGGGGGTAATCGCCTGGTCATTCCTATTTATGAATGGGAACGCATGATCATGGTCAAGGATTTCCGTGAGCGCTATCATAAAGACCCAAACATCAAAGCCTGGACCCAATCTGTGCGCCCATTGCGTGATTTACCCTCAGTACGCATGTTGCTGGGTCTCTCTCACGGCGATAATGGCTCAGTTGCTGGTCTACACAATCAATTAACAGGGGCCGCTCCAAACGCCCCAAATCTGGAACTGATAGAAGATCATTTAGAGGCAGATGAAACCTCACATCAAGAAACACAGCGTGAAGAAACACAAATTGTTGACCAAGGCTCTCAAGAGCAAGATTTACCACCAGGTATAACCCCAGGCATCTTGCGGCTCGGTTCTTCCATGCGCAACGCCTCTGAACTGGCCAATTTACCAACCAGTTTATTGCGCCGCCATGCCGCCGTTCTAGGGGGCTCGGGCTCTGGTAAAACAACGCTGGCCTTGAGCATGATCGAACAACTGCTCATGCAAGACATCCCTGCCGTTCTCATCGACCGCAAAGGGGACCTGTGTTCTTATGCCAACAGCCAAGTTTGGGAAGATGACCCAAGCGACACCCCAGAGCACCGGGCTCAAAAGGCTTATCTTAGAGAACACACTGAAATCGCTGTTTACACCCCAGGGCGCACATCTGGAAGGCCCATTTCCATCACCTTGTTGCCCCAAGGCATGATTGATCTGCCCGATCATGAGCAACAAGAACTGGCCAACGTGTCTGCCGCAGCGCTGGGTGATATGCTCCACCTTGGCACGTCGCCAACCCATCAGCGCTATAGTGGCATTTTATCAGTGGCGCTAAAACTGCTCGGCGAATTTGCCCGCAAAGAAGTTACCCTAACAGACCTGATCACCTTTATGGATGAGGATGAGAATGAGCTCACTGAAGTGATCTCGCGCATGGACCCGAACGGGCGCCTGCGCAAAGACCTGGTTGCTCAGCTTGATAGCTTAAGCCATCGCAACTTTGCCCTGTTTGATGGGGCTGGCGAGTCACTGTCCATGGATGCCTTCTTAGGCAAAGGCAAACACAAAAAACAAAATAAAACCAAACTGTCCATCATCTACACCGGCTTTTTAGGTGACAATGAAAACATCTTATTCTGGGTCGCCCAGTTCTTGTCAGAAGCTCTTCGTTTCTGCCAACGCAACCCGTCCGATGATCTGCAAGCCATGGTTATGTTTGATGAGGCAGATTTGTACATTCCAGCCAACTCTAAACCGGCCACCAAAGAACCACTGGAAAGCTTACTAAAACGGGCCCGCTCTGCTGGCATGGGGCTCATGCTGGCAACGCAAAGCCCCGGCGATTTAGATTATAAATCACGCGATCAAATCACCTCATGGTTCATCGGCAAAGTGCGAGAAGACACAGCCCTGCGCAAATTACGCGCCGCCTTTTCCTCTGATAGCGGCATTGATCCAGCTTTGGTCTTACCAAACCAAACAGTTGGTGAATTCCACTTGATTCAAGAAAGCGCCGTTAAAGCGCTTAAGTCGCAACGCTCGCTTATTCAAGCTGATCAAGTTCCTTTTGATCGCATTGAAGAGCTAGGCCGTGAAACTTTGGGCAAACAACCCAACAATCAGATCGGCTTTAAATTCTAGCTGTGATATTTAAGCTTAATTAAGTGCCTTAATTCTCTTGGGCGTTAAGGCACATCTTAAACTTGTATTCTAAATTGCAAGTAGAAAGACAGTCATAAGCACTTAAAATATAACATGAAAAGCCCCTTGACATATTTGCATAAAATACCAAATTAGGTTGAAAGCAAAGGCGCAAATCAACATGTCAATCCGCTAAGAATTGTTAAAAAAATGCGTAAAAACAAGGCTCTAATGTTGAGTAAAAAGCTATGGCAGAGTGTCCGGGGATTTATACATTATCCGAAATGAAAGACGGATTGCTGGCCCGTCTGCGCGTTCCTGGTGGCCGGTTAAGCGGCAAAGACTTGCAGATGATTGCAACAGCCTCGAACAAATATGGCAACGGAACACTTGATCTGACCAACCGTGCCAATTTGCAAATCCGCGCCATCAAACAAGCCTCAGCCCAACAATTCATTGATCAATTAATAAAGGCTCAGCTCATCACAACAGACCCGGTCCATGACCGCTTGCGCAACATCACTCTAGATCCGTTAACTGGCGTAGTCGATGAAATTTATGACTGCTCTGACCTGGTCAATGAGCTCGACCACGCTTTATCAAATCTGAGCTGCCGTGCGCAGCTCTCACCCAAATTTTCCATTGTGTTAGATGGTGGTGGCCCCTCACACATATCGCAATTGCCTCATGACTTTGCATTTATTGCCAAGCAAACAAGTGAGGGAGCAATCACCTTTAATGTTTCTATAAACAATCAATCCACCGTTTTGAATGTCAGCCCCCAACAGTTGGTTGGAAAATTAATGGGTTGGATTGAAAAGCTTTGTGCGTTTTACAAAACTGAGAACATGCGCATAAAAAGTTTAGCTAGAGACCATGATTTAAAAACCATTTTGCAGGTCATGGAAGACAAACCATTTGAACAAGACATCCTCTACACCCCAAAAAGTACATTAACTGCATTAAAGGGACTATGCGATCAAATTCAGCAAAATAAAGTGGCCATCAATTTAAGCCACCCCACTGGCCGTCTATTTCATTTCCAACTCATCGGATTAGCTGAATTGGCCCAAGATTTTGGCCAGGATGAAATTCGCCTCACCCCCTGGCAAAGCGTTATCATGCCTCATATTGACCAAGACCATATCGCTGACATCTGGGAAAAGGGCGAAGCCTTGGGCTTTTTAACCCAAGAGGCAGAGCAAAATTTAACAATTCTTTCTTGCACTGGCAGCCAGGGGTGCATCCACGGCGGATTTGAAACCAAAATGAAAGCCTTAAAAATCCGCGATGCCTTCATAGATATGGGCTTTCCAAAGCCAGTGACCATTCATCTTTCAGCCTGCGAAAAAGGGTGCGCAACCCGCGCCAAAACCCCTTATCTCGTCATGCAAAGAAGAGATGAGGACGAAATGCGCCTGTATATAAATGAAGCGCCCTCAACCAAAGCGGCCGGCAAACCCGTACCCGAAGAGCAGTTAATCCCTGAGCTTAAAAAACTAATCTAATCCCTACGAGACTTGCTGCGTGCCTTAACTTCCATGGTGAGATTTTTTGCATTTTGAAATCGCTTGTCAAGGATTTCACTTGCGCTCCGCGTCCTTGACAAGCGATTTCAAAATGCCAAACTCTCACCATGGAAGTTAAGGCACAGTCCAGGCGCCTAAAGATGGGACAAGATCCCCCTTGCACTTTTGCTAGGCAAGTGCCTATAAAGGGCGCTGATACGTTTCAAATGTAAAAATAAAGATATTTATGGATTATATTAAAGATGGGGCTGAGATCTACCGCCAGTCCTTTGCCATCATCCGTTCTGAATCAGACTTGACAGCCATCGCACCCGATCTTGAAAAAGTCGTCGTGCGCATGATCCATGCTGTCGGCAGCACAGATTTGCCTAAAGATGTTGCCTATTCAAACGACGTGGTAACAAAGGGCCGTGCAGCGCTTAAAGCCGGGGCACCCATTTTATGTGATGCGATGATGGTCGCCAACGGCATTACAAGATCCAGACTGCCCGCCAACAATCAAGTCATCTGCACATTGCACCAAGACGGGGTGCCAGAGCTAGCCGCAAAAATTGGTAACACCAGAACGGCGGCTGCCTTGGATTTTTGGCGCGAACAAATTGAAGGCGCGGTTGTTGTTATTGGCAATGCGCCCACAGCACTGTTTCGCTTGTTAGAATTGCTGGATGAAGGTTGGCCAAAGCCTGCCGCCATTCTCGGGTTTCCCGTTGGGTTTGTTGGTGCCGCAGAATCAAAACAAGAGCTTAGCGAAAACCCACGCGGGATCCCTTTTGTCACCATTCATGGGCGGCGCGGCGGCTCTGCTATGGCCGTTGCAGCACTCAATGCAATTGCACAGGAAAAAGAGTAAATGGCAAAAGGGCAATTATACGGCATAGGTGTTGGCCCTGGAGACCCAGAGTTGGTCACAGTCAAAGCCGTTAAACATATTGAAAAAGCTGACATCATCGCCTTTCCCACCGCCAAAGGGGCTACTGGCAATGCCAAACGCACCATAGAGCCTTATATCACCAAGGCCCATCAACTCATATCGCTAACCTATCCTGTCACTGCTGGCCCAGTTGCTGATAGCCAGACCTATTTGCCCTTAATGAAAAAGTTCTACGACGACACAGCCCAAGAAATGAAAGCTGAACTGTTAAAGGGCAAAAACATCGCCATTATTTGCGCAGGCGACCCGTTTATCTTTGGCTCTTATATGTATTGGCATGCCCGTCTTTCAGATGAGTTTGAAACCATAGTCATCCCCGGTATCTCTTCCATTCTTGCCGCGCCAGTAGAGTTGGGCAAACCTTTGTGCCACCGCGAAGATGTCGTCTCAATAATCCCGGCAACTTTGAGCGAAGACCAGCTGGTGGAAAATTTAACGAATAGCACCAGCGCCGTGATTATGAAATTAGGCCGCACCTTTCCAAAAGTGGTCAATGCTTTGAAAAAAGCAG
Source organism: Hyphomicrobiaceae bacterium (assembly GCA_028285025.1). Classification (GTDB taxonomy): domain Bacteria; phylum Pseudomonadota; class Alphaproteobacteria; order Rhizobiales; family HXMU1428-3; genus HXMU1428-3. Next base: position 4,667 of record JANQQH010000074.1, read on the forward strand.
GTTTAGAGGACAAAGCCTATTACGTCGAGCGCGCCACCATGCAAAACCAGCGCATCTTACCTGTTCTAGAGGTTGACCCAACAAAGGTCGCCTATTTTTCTGTTGTGGTCATACCATGCCAGACCCCGGAATAGTCTCATGTCAGATCCAATGTCACAAATCGCCATCATTTTGCTCAATGAAAAAGGGCTAGAGACCGCCAAACGCATTCAGCAAACCCACCAAGAGGCCCTCATCTGGGGACTTGAAGGGCGCGTGAGCGGGACAGATAAAACCTTTCAAGACACCGGCGCTCATATCAGACAGCTTTTTGAGAAGGGCACAACCATTATCGGTCTTATGGCAACCGGCATTCTCATTCGCACTTTAGCGCCTTGTTTAAACAATAAACGCCAAGAACCCCCTGTGCTTGCAATATCAGATGATGGGGCGTTAATCGTGCCATTATTGGGCGGACTAACCGGGGCCAATGAATTGGCCCGC
>JANQQH010000075.1 GCA_028285025.1 Hyphomicrobiaceae bacterium
AAGTTCTTCCACCAGGTTTGAAGGGCCTGCCCCGGTTATAATCAGCGCATCTGCCTTGGCCAGTTGAAAGGCAAGCGGGGCGCGCAACGGCCCAGCCGGGAAGATGCGCTCATTGCCAAACTTGGTTTTGCTGTCAATGGCAATCAGATTGAGGGTTTTATCAAGTGTTGGGTTTTGAAAGCCATCATCCATAATGATAAGATCTGTGTGCCTTTGTTCCAACAGCCAGGCCCCTTCAACACGGTTTTTAGCAATCACAGTTGGTGCATGCTGCGCCAATAGCAAAGGTTCATCACCAACATCATTTGCACTATGCTCAGCAGGGATAACCAACAAAGGGCCCCGGCTTTTCCCCTTATAGCCTTTACTTAAGAAACTAGGGTACCAGCCTTGGGCCTGTAACAATTTTGCCAACTTGATGGCAATGGGCGTTTTGCCAGTGCCCCCGAGTGTAAAATTACCAATGCAAATGATGGGTAGCTTGCAATCATAAGGTTTGGTGTAGGTAAATCTTGCCTTTACGATCTGGCCATAAAGTGAGCCAACAGGCCCTAGATATTTTGGCAAAAGTGATCCGTCTTCATTTTGCCACCAGCTGGGAGGGTGCATGTTACTAAGCTCGTTAACGAGGATCTTCCTCGGTTGTTTCTAAATAGGTTTCTAAGGTTTGCAAGGTGATGTCCATGGCGCCTGTTAAATAGTCCAGGCTGTCTTGGGCCCCTCTTTTCATATCTTCATGTTGGCTTGGGTTTTTTAAAAGATCAATGATTTTTGCAGCCAACTCTTCCGCACTTGTGACTTTTAAAGCCCCGCGACGGCTGAACAGTTCATGATATGAAGTGCTAAAATTGGCAATATGAGGACCAGATAAGATAGTGGTGTCTAATTTTATCGCCTCGATTGGATTTTGTCCGCCATGAGGGATAAACGAGCCACCAATAAAGGCCATCTTTGTAACGGCATAAAAAAGGCCGATTTCACCCATGGTATCAGCAATGTAAATGTTGGTTTGACGGTTTGGTAAGCGAGCCGCGGTTCTTAATTCTAAAGACAGATTTTCTCCTTCTAACTCAGACATAATCTGATCGCGCCGATCTGCATGGCGCGGGACGATGATCGTTAGAAAATCAGGGTAATCAAGCGCAATCAGTTTGTGCGCTTTGGCAATGATTTGCTCTTCCCCCTTATGGGTGCTGGCCGCGACCAGGACAGGGCGGTTTGCCAGGGCTTCTTTTAGCCGTTGAAAGTCTTCCTTATTATATTTTAAAGCAGGCGCATCAATCTTTAAGTTCCCGCTATTAATGACAGTTTCAGCCCCAAGCGCAACAAAGCGGTTGGCATCAACCTGGCTCTGGGCCAAAACGTTGCTAAACCGGCCAAATAAGGGGCGGGCCAAGCGCGGTTTTTTAAACCAACGTTTAAACGAGCGTTTAGACATGCGCCCATTGATCAGAACAAGCGGAATATTTTGTTCACAAGCATTTAAAATTAAATTGGGCCAGATTTCAGATTCAACAAAGGCAGCCAAATCCGGGCGCCAGTGCTGGAGAAATTTGGTTATAAAAGATTTATTATCAAGGGGCACAAATTGGTGTACCGCCCTATCTGGAAGGCGGTTTTCAGCCAGTTTTGCCGACGTGACAGTGCCGGTGGTCAAAACAATCGATAGATTTGGGTGGCGCGACAATAAAGTTTCCATTAAGGGCAGAATAGCGTTGGTTTCCCCCACGCTGGCGGCATGAAACCACCAAACAAGGCCCTCTGGTCTGGCAATGGATGCCTGGCCATAGCGTTCTTGTTCGCGCTCTTCAATCTCTTTGCCTTTGGACAAGCGATATTTAAAAATATAAGGCGCCAGCGGGCGAGCCAAACCTGTTAAGCTTTGATAGGATTTTAGACCCAAACCTGGTTTTAAAGGATAATCCCAAAGCGGAGCTATTTTTCGAAATGAGCGGCCGACAATGTCATGAGCTCTTCGGGTCACTTGTCCCATGGCAGCCTCAAGTTGTCGGCGACATTGTTCTAAACCTTGTTCATCAAGCTCTCTAGGAACGTGGATAGGCTCTCCAGCAACAAGCGCGCCTTTGGAAAACGGCAGGTTAATGGTCAACCGGCTCCAGCTTTTAAAGGTGATAGCCCGTTTGGTGGCAATAGCCGCTGGAATGATGGGGCGGCCAGACAAACGGGCCATGGTGATGATGCCCTCCCCAACCTTTTGTGCCGGGCCCGGGGGCACATCTGCGGTAGAGACAATGCAATCTCCTGTCTTTAGCGCTTTGAGCGCTTCTCGCAGCACCTGCGCCCCGCCCCGATCGCGCCCAAAGCGGCGCCCCGCCGCCCCTGAGCCACGAATGGCTCTCACACCAAAACGTTTGACCACTTTTGCGGCCAATTCAGCATCTCCATGGCGCCCAACAACAATGGTGCCGCTAATATCATCTGGCCGGATGGTGGGGATGAGCAGAAATTGCCCATGCCAAACGCTTAAGATAAACGGGTCATGAGCGCGATAATACTCATCCATATTTTCTGGTTCGAGAATGAATTGGTTATGCCTTCGGGCAAACCGGATATATTTGGCCGCTTGGTCAGCCAGTCTTTCTCCCCATATGGGATGATTGATTATTTTTTTGAGCATGGCAATTTATTAACGCGGCTTGTTGTTATTCAACCAAGGTTTGTTCTGTTTGTTGTGGGTTTGGTTGTTCATTCGTGTCAAATTGAGTGGCATGCAATTCGGCAAAAAGCCCGCCTGTTTTGAGCAACTCATCATATGTGCCCATCTCTACCATTTTTCCTTTAGAGAGCACAACGATTAGATCAGCTTGTTTCACGGTTGAAAGGCGGTGGGCAATCATGAGAACAGTACGCCCTTTCATCAGGCCAGACAGAGCCTTTTGGAAATGGCTTTCAGATTTGCTATCAAGCGCGCTGGTGGGTTCATCAAGAAGTAAAATCGGGGCATCTTTTAAGATCGCTCTGGCAATGGCGATGCGTTGTTTTTCCCCTCCAGACAAGTTGTTGCCTGCCTCGCCCATTGGGGTTTCATATTGAGAAGGAAATTCTTGAATAAAGTTTTCAGCCGCAGCCGCTTTGGCGGCGGTTTTGATTTGCTCGCTCGTTGCCTCAAGCGTGCCGTAAGCAATGTTGTTGGCAATGGTGTCATCAAATAACAGCGGTTCTTGCGTGACAAGCGCAATACTATCGCGCAACGATTTAAAGGTGACGCTAGAGATGTCTTGCCCATCAATCAAAACCCGTCCATTTGTAGGGTCGTAAAAGCGCAGCACCAGATTAAGAATGGTGCTTTTGCCGCTACCAGAAGGACCGACCAGGGCAACGGTTTTGCCAGCCGGAACTTTTAAAGATAAATCTTTAAACAGTGGTGCGTCTTTTTCATAGGCAAAAGAGACATTTTCAAAAGTGATCTCACCCTTTGTAAGGGCCAAAATTTGGGCATCGTCTTCTTCTACCAGTTGGGCTTGATGAACAATAATACCATAAACGCGGCTGGCAGCAGCCACACCTTCTTGAACAGCA
>JANQQH010000104.1 GCA_028285025.1 Hyphomicrobiaceae bacterium
TTGTTTAAATCGCGGGCCACCGCCATGCCGCGCCCGGCAGAAATAGAAGTGGAGGAATGGGCCGCGCCAAACGGGTCATATTCACTCTCTGCCCGTTTCGTAAACCCGGACAAACCATCAGGCTGGCGCAAGGTGAGCATTTGATCGCGCCGCCCTGTTAGGATTTTATGCGGGTAGGCCTGGTGGCCCACATCCCAGATGAGTTTGTCTTGCGGGGTGTTAAACACATTGTGCAAGGCCACTGTCAATTCCACAACGCCAAGACCAGCACCCAAATGACCACCGGTGACAGAGACAGACGAAATCATTTCTTGTCTGACCTCGTCGGCCAAAATTTGCAGCTCGCCATCAGAAAGATCGCTTAAATCTTGAGGAGATTTTATGGTGTCTAGCAGCGGTGTTTTCACAAAAGGGTCCAGTTTATTTATTCTACTTAACAGATTACTTTATCACTCTATTCTATCTCTAGAGGCTGAGCTTGACCAGGTCGACCATCGGGTGAAATTGTGATCTTTTCCACCTTGGCTTCAGCTTCTGACAACAGCTTATCACAATGGGTGCGCAGCGCCTCGCCTCGTTCATAAATCGTGATGGACTCTTCTAAAGGGACATCACCATGCTCAAGCCGGCCAACAATCTGTTCCAGTTCAGCAAGGGCAGCTTCAAAGCTCATAGATTTTATATCTGCATTAGATTGTTTTGCCATATTAATCTCTTGGAATGTTGATCTCTTATCAATGTTTATCTGTTAAAAGTGGCTGTTCTTAAAAAGAATTTTGATTTAGCCCGCTGCTTTTATCAAATGTTGTACATGCACACCAACAGATTGTGCAAGGCTTTCAAGGTTATATCCCCCTTCTAAAACAGAAATAACCCGCCCATTGCACTGCTTTTCAGCCAAATCGAGCAATTCTTGGGTGACCCAGCCAAAATCTTGGGGCTCAAGCATCATATTGGCAAGTGGGTCATTTTTATGAGCATCAAACCCAGCTGAGATAATCAAGAGATCGGGGGCAAAGTTTTTCAAGGCTGGCAAAACACGTTCTTGCATGGCTTGCTTGAATTTCTCACCCCCATCACCGGCTCGTAATGGTGCGTTCCAGATGTTGCCAACGCCGGTTTCGCTTAAAGCACCCGTGCCGGGGAAAAGAGGCATTTCATGAGTGGAGCCATAAAATAAGTTTTTGTCTGACCAGAAAATGTCTTGGGTGCCATTGCCATGGTGAACATCAAAATCAACAACGGCCACCCGCTCCGCGCCATGAGCTTTACGTGCATAATGAGCGGCAATGGCTGCATTATTAAAGATGCAGAAGCCCATGGCCCTTGTGGTTTCTGCATGATGACCAGGAGGGCGCATGGCCAAAAAGGCATTTTTGTGCGCCCCTTGCATCACCTTATCAACCGCATGGGTGGCTGCCCCCACGCTAACCATAATAGCTTTCCAACTGTGTTTGTTCAAACAGGTATCAGGATCAATATAGACATAGCCATCCTCTGGCCGGGCATTTTTGATCAACTCGATATAGTTTTTGGGATGAGCCAGGGCGACGTGTTTGATTTTGCCCTTGGGGGCTTTTTCGCGCGTTAAGGACTCAAAAAGGCCATGACTTAAAACTTTTTCTATGGCGCGAAGCCTATCAGGGCGTTCTGGGTGTGCATGGCTATTTTCATGCTTTAGGCAAGCTTCATGTGATAAAAAGAGTGTCGTCATTTATGTATATTGCCCGGAAAATGAGCAGCGGGCTAGTTTTTTTCTATGATCGTCATATTTTTAACCATTTTAGTCGGGGCTAAGCGCAGCTAAACTTTCAGGTGGTTCACTGTCTTCAGGCACAAAAAAGTCTGGGATCAGGTCTTGAGTTGGATCAACCCGGTATTTGTCAAAATTAGCGACACCATGAGCGGCAAGCAGGGTATCATCAATGTGAAACTGGCCGGTCATCTCAGCAGAGGGAGCGTTCATGATAATGTAGGCGGCATCAGCCATGATTTCGTCAGTGCGGCATTTGGCCATGGCGGCCTGCCCAAAATTGTTAGCAATGGCCGCTGTGGCAATGGTCGTGCGCGGCCATAAAGCGTTCACGCCAATATTTTTGTCCGCTAATTCACCAGCCAGCCCAAGCACAACCAGGCTCATGCCATATTTGGCCATGGAGTACCCTAAATGCGGAGCAAACCATTTCGTGCGCAAATCTAAAGGCGGAGACAGAGAAAGAATATGCGGATTTTGAGATTTTTCTAAATGGGGAATGGCATATTTGGAAACCATATAGGTGCCACGGGCATTAACTTGATGCATCAGATCAAAGCGCTTCATCTCAAGCGCGGTCGTGGGCATTAAGAAAATGGCGCTGGCATTGTTAATTAAAATATCAATGCCACCAAATT
>JANQQH010000224.1 GCA_028285025.1 Hyphomicrobiaceae bacterium
GACTTTCCTGGATTGGTCGATGATATTGACGGGGTGCGTGGCCGCGCTAGGCAGGCTGGTGTTGGCTTGATGGTCACCATCTCCACTCGTCTGCGACAGATCGACAAGATCCTGGCAATTGCTGAGGAAAATGACAATGTCTATTGTTCGGTGGGGACCCACCCGCACAATGCCAGTGAGGAAAAAGACCTTAGCGTGGATGATATTTTGGCCCATTGTGACCATCCTAAAGTGGTGGCCGTTGGGGAGGCGGGCCTTGATTATTTTTATGAGCATGGTGATCCGGTAGACCAGGCAGCTGGGTTTCGCCGTCACATCGCGGCGGCGCGGGAAACTGGTTTGCCCCTGGTGATCCACACAAGAGATGCAGAAGATGACACTGCCAGCATTTTGAAAGAAGAGAGCGCAAAAGGGCCTTTTCCGTTTTTGTTGCATTGTTTTACCGCTTCGCGCCGCTTGGCTGAAATTGGGGTGGAGTTGGGCGGTTATGTTTCGTTTTCAGGGGTGTTGACGTTTAAAAAGTCTGATGATTTACGAGCAACAGCAGCTGGCTTGCCGTTGGATCGTTTGTTGGTTGAAACTGATGCGCCTTATCTGGCGCCGGTGCCTAAACGCGGGAAACCAAATGAGCCGGCCTATGTGGCTCATACTGCACAAGTGTTGGGTGAGACGCGAGGCTTAAGTTTGGAAGAGATATCGCAAGCCACCACAGATAATTTCATGCGTTTGTTTTCCAAAGTGCCAGACCCAAGACAGGGAGCATGAAAGCCTTGATGCGCTTTACTATTTTAGGATCAGGGTCTTCAGGTGGCATTCCGCGTATTGGCGGGGACTGGGGTGCGTGCGACCCCAATGAACCGAAAAACGCTCGTTTACGCAGTTCGTTTCTGGTGGAACAACAAAATGAAGGGGGCTGGACCCGTTTGTTGGTTGATACTTCTCCGGACCTGCGCGCGCAATTGTTGGCCGCCAATGTGGGCGTGCTGGATGGGGTGGTTTACACTCATGCGCATGCGGACCACACCCATGGCATTGATGATTTGCGGGTGGTTTATTTTAACAATAAGGGGCGTATTCCGGTTTTTTATGATGCTGAGACCGGGAAAGTCTTGTTGTCAAAATTTCATTATTGTTTTGAGCAACCTGATGATTCCAACTATGTGCCGATTTTAAAGGGCCAGGAGATTATCTCTTACACCCCCTTTGATATTGAAGGGGCAGGGG
>JANQQH010000127.1 GCA_028285025.1 Hyphomicrobiaceae bacterium
TGAGTATTTTGCGCTCAAGTGTTGCAAATTAAGGAGAGCGACATGGAAGATGTGGCAACAAAGATAATTGACATTTTAAAAAAGAATATGAAGGATCCACCAGAGACCATTCCTCTGGACACACCTTTAAGTGAGCTTGAAATCGAGTCTCTTGATTTGGCTGTTATTGTTTTTGATATCGAAGACACGTTCGGTATTGAGATCCCATACAATGCCAATGAAGAAGTTGAAGATTTTAAAACAGTTGGCTCTGTGGTTGATAAAGTTCAAGAACTTATTCAAGCAACCAGCTAATAGCCAAACGCTTCAATGGCTTTTTTTCTAAAAGAGATAGAAAGGTTTTAAGGGGCCAAGTTTAGGCCCTTAAAAATTTTATGAGCACTCAAAACACAAGGCGCGTTGTTGTTACCGGCATGGGTGTGGTTTCATCCATAGGCATTGGGGAACAAGAATTTTGGTCCTCTATCAAGCAGGGTAAATGTGGCATCGAGCAAGCAAAGACCTATGATATAGAGGATTTGCAAATCAAGATTGCTGGCGAAGTAAAAGACTTCGATCCAAAAGAACAAGGCTTGTCTAAGCAATTTTTAATGGCTGATCGCTATTCGCAATTTGCCGGGATTGCCGCTCGCCAAGCTGTAGAGCAATCAGGGATGGAGATGCCTTTGTCTCCTGAAAAAGGCATTCGGGCTGCGGCCATCATTGGTTCAGGCGTTGGTGGCATAGGCACACTGGAATCAAGCTATCATGCCCTTTTTGAATTGAAAAAAAGAGCAACTCACCCCCTTACACTGATTAAAACCATTGCTTCATCTGGCCCGGCCCATGTTTCTATTGAATATGGCATTACCGGTCCTTGTTTTGGTGTGGTCAGCGCATGTTCAACCGCGACCCATTCAATTGGGCTTGTTTTTAACATGATTAAACAAGGTGTGATTGATTTTGGTTTGGGTGGTGCCTCTGAGGCCTCGCTCGCCTGGGGCACGACCCGGGCCTGGCAAGGCATGCGGGTATTAAGTCCAGATGGATTGTTCCCCTTTTCAAATAAGCGCAATGGAACAGTTTTGGCTGAAGGGGCAGGTATCCTAATGCTGGAAGACTATGAACATGCTGTTGAGCGCGGCGCAAACATTCTGGCTGAGATTAAAGGTTTTGGCATGACCGCTGACGCTGCAGACATGGTCAACCCATCAATTGATGGAACAGCGGGCGCTATGGAAATGGCCTTAAAAGAAGCTGATCTGCCCCCAGCTGACATTGATTATATCAATGCGCATGGTACAGCAACCATGGTTAATGACATTAATGAAACCCGCTCTATCAAACGCGTGTTTGGCAACAGCGCCAAAGACACGCCAGTGTCTTCAACCAAGTCAATGCATGGTCACGCGCTTGGTGCTGGTGGCGGCATTGAAGCCGTGGTATGCTTAAAGGCGATGGAAGAAAACTTTGTGCCAGCAACCATTGGCTTTGAAGAGCCTGGCGATGAATGTGATTTAGATTATGTTCCTAATCAGGGCAGAGAAGCTGAAGTCAACCATGTTATGTCAAACAGCTTTGCTTTTGGCGGGCTAAACGCTGTTCTCATTTTTGGACCAGCGCCTGCTTAAACAGAAAAAATTTTTTTCAGATAAAAACGGCAAAGTATAAGAATACTTTGCCGTTTTTTCTTTGACCGTAAAATGTTTAATGAAACAGGCTGGAAACGGATTTTTCACCCGAGGTTCTGTTGATCGCCTCTCCCAGCAAAGGCGCTATTGAGATCACACGAATATTGCGCGCATTCATAACTTCTTCAGTTGGTTGAATGCTGTCAGATATAGAAACAGAATTCAGCGAACTATCAGTCATTCTCGGCACAGCATTGCCGGATAAGACGCCATGAGTGATATAAGCATTGACTTCATTAGCGCCGTGTTTTAATAGCGCATCAGAGGCATTACATAGCGTGCCACCGCTATCAACAATATCATCCACCATAATACAGTCGCGCCCACTCACATCACCGATAACATTCATTACCTCAGACTCGCCAGGTCTGTCCCGCCGCTTGTCAACAATGGCGAGCGGTGCACCAATGCGTTTGGCCAGGTCGCGCGCGCGAACAACACCGCCCACGTCAGGGGAAACCACCATGAGTTTTTCAGTATCAAAGCGTTCTTTTATGTCTTTCACCATAACCGGCGCGCCAAATAAATTGTCAGTTGGAATATCAAAAAAGCCTTGAATCTGCAGTGCATGCAAATCCAGTGTGAGCACCCGATCAGCACCAGCTCGAGAGATCATATTGGCCACCAATTTGGCAGAAATTGGCGTTCGCGGGCCAGGTTTGCGGTCTTGCCGGGCGTATCCAAAATACGGAATAACCGCTGTCACACGCCGAGCAGAGGCCCTGCGCAAAGCGTCAATCAAAATCAACAATTCCATCAAATGGTCATTGGCTGGAAAAGAGGTTGATTGAATAATAAAAACATCTTCTCCGCGAACATTTTCTTCCACTTCAACAAAAACTTCCATATCGGCAAATCGTTTCACGATACATTTTGTTAAAGGTAGATCTAAGTATGCGCCAATTGCCTCAGCAAGAGGGCGATTGCTGTTTCCTGCAACCAATTTCATTTTAGCGTCAGGCTCCCTGTATAAGCGGCAAAAGCAATGAATTTTAAATACGCTTTCACCCAAAAAAATTTAAATATGACAGTTATTTAAAAATCTCAGGGGCTTTCTAACAGGAGAGCCCGGACCTGTAAACAGGCCCGGGCTCAACATTGTGTAAACTTATTTCTAATAAAGACGAATTTTAAGATTTCGACGGCAGCAATTTCACAATGCCTTTGGCTGCAGCCGATGCTGCCGCTTCAG
>JANQQH010000142.1 GCA_028285025.1 Hyphomicrobiaceae bacterium
CCTTGATGAGGTGCGTGCCAGTGTTGAGGCGGTTTCTGCCAAATTGGGGCGCCGGGTTAAGTTTTTGGTTGGCAAGCCAGGGCTTGATGGCCACTCAAATGGGGCGGAACAAATTGCTGTGCGTGCGCGCGATGCGGGCATGGAAGTGGTTTATGAAGGCATTCGCTTGACGCCAGCGCAGATTGTCAATGCAGCTTTGGAAGAGGGCGTGCATGCGGTGGGCTTGTCGATTTTGTCTGGCAGCCACGTGCCTTTGGTCAAGGATGTGTTAGCGCGCATGAGCGAGGCAGGCATTGGGGACATTCCGGTTGTTGTGGGGGGCATCATCCCGCCTGAGGATGAAGAGCTGTTAAAAGCGGCCGGGGCTGCGGCTGTTTATACGCCCAAAGATTTCCAATTGAATGATATTATGGCGGATATAGTGCGGCTGATTGAGGGCAGAGCTGCGGCGGCTTGATTTGGGCGTTCTTTTTTGTCTCACGGGCTATTCCGCTGCTAAGGCAGCGGGCCCTCCGACGGGGCGGCGTTAAACGCCGGGCGCCGCGTAGCGGGACGCCATGGGCACTCGCTAAGGCTCGCTTCCTTCTTTCGTGAATAATGTTTTGAAGCTTTGTTGGGCGAGAATTTTGGTACGATGTTATAGTTTTCTTCTAACAGTGAATTTTGCTGTGATGTCATCCCGGACTTGATCCGGGATCCATTGCGATCTACCCTTTTGCTCATGAGTTATTGGGTTTACATCCTCACTAACAAGAAGAATGGTACCCTTTATATTGGTGTTACCAATGATCTTGTTCGCCGGCTCGATGAACATAAGCAAGGCTCGGGCTCTAAGTTTGTTCAGAAATATCAATTGGACAAACTCGCTGTGTGTGAGGAGTTCGCTTCTCCTGAAGAAGCTATTGCTAGGGAAAAACAATTAAAAAACTGGAAGCGGCAGTGGAAGATTGATCTTATTGAAGAGATTAACCCGAATTGGGATGATCTTTCTGCTTACTTTCCTTAAGTTTTGATTTTTTTGCCGGTTTTGTTTCTGGTCCATCCTTTTGGTCATCCCGGACTTGATCCGGGATCCATTGCGTCAAGCGCTGGGCTTTCCGTTTCGTATCGAGTGTTTTGGTGCCAAGGCGCTATCAGCTTTTTTTAATCAGCAATATCCGTAAAAAGGAGAGGTGGATCCCGGGTCAAGTCCGGGATGATGGAGATTGTTCTCTTGCAATTTTTTCTTTGTGCCAATCTTATTATTGAGTATTTTTTTAGTTGGTTATAGCGGTAATACTTAGCTTGAGGTTTTAAATCATGAAACTTTTGATTGATTTGATTAAGAAGAAGGGACCAATATTAATTGGTGTTGAATTGACAGCATTTTATCTTGTTTGTTTTGTATTGCTTTGTTGGTTGTATGTAGATCGTTCTAAACCTCTTACTTTGAATGAAGTTGGTGATTTGTTAGCTGGTGTCTTTGCTCCTCTAGCTTTTTTGTGGATGGTGGTTACTATTTTTTTGCAAGGTAAGGAACTTAAGTTGCAGCGTGAAGAATTAGCACTTCAAAGAAAGGAATTGGCTAAGAGCTCCGAGCAACTTGCAAGGCAAAGTGATTTGGTTGAGATACAATATTCTCAATCTTTAGGATTGAATAAGTTTGAGATTATTAAAGATAGATTGAATGAATTTGCAAATGTTTTGGTAAATACAAATTTTATTCAAAAAAAGGATAGGGATCGTATTTGTGATGGGAAAGCATATGCTCAAGGCTTTTTTTCTTATTTTTCTTTAGAAGAGCCTTCGGTTCCAAAAGAAATTCCAAAAACAATAAGTGGTCCATTTAGTAAAAAAGATAATATTGAAAGAGTCCATTCAATTGCTTCGATTCTTCTTCATACAGATATGGAATATGAACAAGCCGATTATGGTGAATATACAGCTTTTTATGAATTTTATGAAGAATTTTGCAAGATATGTAAATCTTTGGAAGGTAGCGGAGTTGTATTTAGGTGATAGGTTTTCTATTTGCGAAGTCCTTGCACATTTTATCTTAATTCTTTTATACCCTTCTGATACTAATGGAGCGATGGTCATTTGAAGAATTATTCGGTGCGAGTTTTGGTAGAGAGTTATAGTTTTCTTCTAACTGTGAATTTTGTTGTGATGTCATCCCGGGCTTGATCCGGGATCCATTGCGTCATGCACAGGGCTTTCGTTTCGTTTTGAGTGTTTTGGAGCCAAGGCGCTATCAGCTTTTTTTAATCAGCAATATCCGTAAAAAGGAGAGGTGGATCCCGGGTCAAGCCCGGGATGACGGAGATTCTTTGGGAGTAGTGAGGATTGGAAGGTAAATTGGAAAAGAATGGCTTATTATCTGTTTATGACTCAAAATTGATGATGAATGTTGTTATGGTGTTTTTTCAGCATTGTTACGGCAAGACCATTTCGAGGTACAATCATGATGGATGAGAGCAAACACCAAGAGCTAGAACAACGTCTCTTTGCTGAGGTTGTTGCGTTTCATGATTTTATTGCGCAGTGGTTTCGAGGCGAGGTTGAAGACGATGCTCTTTTGTTTGATCAACATATGAAACAAAAATTAGCGCCGGACTTTATCAACATACAGCCTTCTGGACTGGTTTTAACGCGAGCGGAGTTGCTAGACCCTATTTTCCAAGCGCATGGCGTTAATCCAGACTTTGATATCAGCATCAGAGAATTTCGTTTGATGTTTGTGGGCAAAGAGGACAGCTTTGCGGTTGCCCGCTACATAGAAGACCAAACTGGTGCCCGCAATACCAACCCGCCGAATAATTCACGAATTTCTAGTGTTGGGTTTCGTTTGGAAGATCAAACCCTATGGCAGTTTTGTCATGAGACGGGATTGAAGTCGTCGTAAATTTTGCGATAATTCCATAAGAAAAGCCTGGTTAAACTCCTTTTTTATCGCCTTAAATATTTGTAATCTTACTGGTTGCGCCCCTTTCTAGGCCCTAGAGTTTCTGCCCTTAAAGTATTGATAATAAACAATAAAATCTATCTTTCCCGAGTTGTGATTTTCCTTCCCAAAGCGTTCCATTTCCAAAAATTAAATATCGTTAATTTGTTTCTTGGCTCTCCGGCCCGTATCAATAAACCCATCAGCAACGCGAAGATTAAAAACGGATTTGGAGAAAAATCATGAAACTGAACAAAACAATTATTCGTCTACTTACAAGCTTAACTGTTGTAACTGCCCTTAGCTCTAACGCTGGCTTAGCACAAGCTGCTAACTATCATGGCGCTATTGCCATCTCACCTTCTAGCAAGGCTTTGGGGTGGTCATATGACTACCGCTCACGCCGGGCCGCTGAAACAGCAGCGCTTGCAGAATGCTACAAGCATGCAACTGATTGCCGGATTGCCACTTGGTTTAGAAATGCCTGCGGCGCGGTCTCTATCGGTGAAAATGGTGGGTGGGGTGCCAATTGGGGCCGTAACATTCGCCAAGCGAAAGTAAGATCAAAACGTCTGTGCCACCAAAATGACAGCTACTGCCAAGTAGAGCGCTGGGTGTGCACAACTCGCTAAAACATAAAAATTTACAAGTATTCCTCCCCTAAAACTATAGACCGCGCAAGCGGTCTTTTTTTTCTCACGGGCGATAGCCGCGGAGCGGCTGCCCTCCGTTGGGCAGCGCTAGGCGCTGACGGCCGTTCGGCCTACGTTTTTCGTTCAGTGATGTTCGGATGGCTTGGAGATGATTAATTTTTAGATACCCGCTTTTGCTTGCTTAATTCGTTTATATGCCGCTTCAATTTTAGACCGTGAAATTTTTCCAGCCTTTACAGCATCAGCTATGATTTTGATGGTCTTTTTCGGCAGGTTAGGGTCGGGGCGTCTGGAGTTGGAAATCATCAGCACATCCACACCAGCATTAATGGCGCGAATGAGGGTGTTTTTATAGCCGTAATTGCTAGCAATGGCGCCCATTTGTAAATCATCAGAGATGACCAAGCCGCGATAGCCTAATTCACCCCGCAGTAGACCTGAGATAGCAGGTTTGGAGATAGAAACAGGTACGCCGTCACTGGCGATTTTTTTGTGAACCAAATGACCGGGCATAATGGCGGGGGCATCGCCTGAATTTATCAGCTCTTTAAATGGGGTCAGCTCTTTGGGTTGCCAGGTTTTGGTGATGTTGACAAAGCCATCATGGCTATCTCCGCGGCTGGAACCATGGCCAGGGAAATGTTTGATAACTGGGATCACCCCTAATTGTTTGTGAGCCTTAACAAAAGCACGCGAATAGGCCGTGACTTTTTGCGGGTCTGGACTGTAGGCGCGGTTCCATTTGGCAATCACCGGATTGGCCGGGTTGACTAGGAGGTCAACAACCGGTGCCAGATTCATATTAAAGCCAGCATTGTGAGAAATTTGCGCCAGTTTTGCAAATGTTGCTTTGGCCTGGGCGGGGCTTTGGCGTTTGGCAGTGGCGCGGGCCGAGGCAATGCGCGGATAGCCCAATTTGCGGCCAAGCCGTTGCACCGAGCCGCCTTCCATATCAACAGCCAAGAACACCTTTTGGCTGCCAGCAGCG
>JANQQH010000151.1 GCA_028285025.1 Hyphomicrobiaceae bacterium
CAAGACAAAGCGACATCTTTATTGCCGGTGAGCGATGTCTCTTTAAAAAGCTTGGCGACAGCTGTGCCGGAGCCTGTATCTCACTTGGCACAAAACAAAGATAATATGCATCACGGGCCCCCTTCAATGTCTGGGAAACATGATTTTTCTAAATCTAAGCCTCCTTACAAGGCCCCCCAGACCAACCAACTTGGCGGGCGCCATCAAATGCCTGCTGGTCATTTACCACCTGCTCACCACATGCCAGCCAACACGATGCATCATGAGATCCAACCCATCTCGGCACATGAGCCTGTTTACAATCCACCAAAACAATCGAAACATTGGTATCAAAACTGGACAAAAATGGCCGCGAACGTTGCCTTTGTTCTTATCTTGCTGGCTGGGTTTATTCACTGGCAACCAAACCGCTTTTGGTCCGGTGTTGATCAGTTGCCAAAACCAATCGCGAATTCTATTTATTCCATTTTTGAATTGGTCATGCCGGATCCTTTGGCATCAACCTATCGTATGAATTGGGTCTATGTTGATGATCCTCGCATGCGAAAAACAGATCGTCTTGCCGTTCCTAAAGTGAAAAAACTGCCCAAGATCGATTTTTCTAATCTTGGAGCCTTAACCACCAGATAAGACCAAGCCTGGTTGGCAAAAAATCTTGTTCATTGAATTCATTTTGGTGAAGGTGTACATGCTTGTCTTTATTCATCATCTTCATCGGTGATGGCTGAAAAGGGGCAAATTCCCAGCCAAAATCTTCGATTTATTTGATTTGTCAAAGCTTGCCTCTTTTAATCCCTTTTTTGAAAGAGGAGGCTGTTGATGTCAGCTTTACCAAAAGAAAAATTAGAACAGTTGGTAGAGCGCTGGCGCCAGGTTCAAACCGAACTTGCGCAAGGGCCGGCTCAAGATGTGTTTGTGGCCCTATCGCGTGAATTTTCAGAGCTTGACCCGGTTGTGGCCAAAATCCAGGACTATTTCAGCACTTTGGAAGAAATCACCAGCTTACAAGATGTGATCGAGGAAGCGGGTGATGACGTTGACATGGTTGAAATGGCACGCGAAGAACTCGATGAACTTAACAATAAACTGCCAGATCTGGAACAATCTATTCGAGTTCAACTGCTGCCCAAAGATGAGGCTGATAGCCGTAACGCCATTTTAGAAGTGCGCGCAGGCACGGGCGGCGATGAAGCGGCCCTATTTGCTGGCGATTTATTTCGTATGTATCAACGTTATGCTGATGTCTCTGGCTGGAAGGTTGAAGTGATCTCTGCCAGCGAATCTGCGGTTGGGGGCTATAAAGAGATCATTGCTAACGTTTCTGGGCGCGGTGTGTTTGCTAAACTAAAATATGAATCAGGGGTTCACCGGGTGCAGCGCGTGCCAGAAACAGAATCGGGGGGGCGCGTTCACACCTCGGCGGCAACCGTTGCGGTTTTACCAGAAGCGCAAGAGGTGGACATTGACATTGAGGAAAAAGATTTACGCATCGATGTGTTTCGAGCTAGTGGCCCGGGCGGTCAATCGGTTAACACCACAGACAGTGCGGTGCGCATCACTCACCTACCCACTGGCCTTGTCGTTTCTCAACAGGATGAAAAATCGCAACATAAAAACCGCGCCAAAGCGATGAAAGTTTTGCGCTCTCGCCTTTATGAAGCTGAACGCCAGCGTCAAGACAGTGAACGGGCGGAACAAAGACGCGGTCAGGTTGGTACAGGTGATCGCTCACAAAGAATAAGAACTTATAATTTTCCCCAAGGCAGGGTCACCGATCACCGTATAAACTTGACCTTGCACAAATTAGAACAAACTCTGGCCGGGGAAGGCCTTGACGAGCTTATTGATGCCCTTGTGACCGAGGATCAAGC
>JANQQH010000173.1 GCA_028285025.1 Hyphomicrobiaceae bacterium
TTAACACCGGTACATCCACGCCTGTTTATCTGGGGGCCGTTTGAAGCGCGCTTACAACACCCAGATGTGGTCATTCTTGGGGGCCTAAATGAAGGGACATGGCCCAGCTCTAGTAACGCCAGCCCCTGGCTATCGCGCCCCATGGGTGAGCAATTGGGGCTACCTGCGCCGGAACAACATATTGGTTATAGCGCGCATGATTTTGCCTCGCTGTTGTGTGCCAGCCAGGTTCACATCACAAGAGCGGCCAAAACCCAAGGGGTGCAAACCGTGCCCTCGCGCTGGTTGATGCGTATGGAAGCGTTGTTGCAAGGTTTTGATGCCCGACATCTGCTTGCCCCAAACCCTGAAGAGCCGTTTGCGCAATGGGCGGCTTTGCGTGATCAAGTTAGTTCCGCTCCGCCCATCAGCGCGCCAACTCCAACACCCCCGCTTGAAGCGCGCCCGCGTCAGTTAAGCGTCACGCGTATTGAAGACTGGATCGCAAACCCTTACAGCATTTATGCTCGTGCTATTTTGCGGCTTGCTCCGCTCGACCCTATTGGCACGCCGCCTTCGGCTTCCATGAAGGGCCAAATCATCCACCAGGCGATGGAAGAGTTTGCCCGCAAATACCCGCGTGATTTGCCAGAACGTTCAAAGTTTGAATTGATGGCGATAGCTCACCAGTTGATGAAAGATTTGGCTGTCCACCCGCAAATTGGCGCCTTTTGGCAACCACGGTTTGAACGTTTTGCGACTTGGTTTGCCCAAACTGAACCGGAGCGCCGCCAAGATCTCCAATGCACGCATACAGAATGTGATGGTAAAACAATTTATAAAACTCTGGGCGGGCCTTTTACCTTAACCGCGCGGGCAGACCGGATTGATGAATATGAAGATGGTAGCTATCACATTTATGATTATAAAACCGGGATTGTGCCCACCGTGTCCAAAGTTGAAAACTTATATAAACCCCAATTGCCGCTAGAGGCCGCCATTTGCCAAGCGGGCGGGTTTGAAAATTTAGACAAAGGGCCAGTTACTGCCCTGTCTTACATTGAGGCCAAAGGCGGGGAACCGGCTGGCAAACAAACGCAAGTCTCAGGCCCCTCAGTGGCGACAACCATTCAAGAGGCTGAACAAGAACTGCTCTCACTTATTGAGGCGTTTGATTTGCAAGAGACGCCTTATAAAGCCATGCGGCGCAAAGATTTTAAAGGCCAGTATCAATATGATGATTATGCTCACCTTGCCCGGGTTGATGAATGGGGTGCCAATGAAGGGCAGGAGACGTAAATGAGTAACCTTTCCGTTGATAGCCAGAAAATTCTTGATCAAACCACACAAGATCAAAGCCGGGCGTCTAACCCGCAAAATTCTGTGTTTGTGTCTGCCAATGCGGGCACGGGCAAAACTTATATTTTAGTCAACCGTGTGTTGCGGCTTTTGCTTTCAGGTAGTGCGCCTTTTCGTATTCTTTGCCTGACCTATACCAATGCGGCAGCCGCTGAAATGGAAAACCGTTTGTTTAGGGAGCTGTCCAAATGGGTCACATTGCCAGAAGAGGCTTTGCAAACAGTGTTGGCAAAATTGCTGGGCAGGGTCCCCAGCACACAAGAGCAAGAAGATGCCCGCCGCTTGTTTGCCAAAGCGATTGAAACGCCTGGCGGTATGAAGGTGCAGACCATTCATAGTTTTTGTGAAAAGTTATTGCAACGCTTTCCCTTAGAGGCAGACGTGCCGCCTCATTTCCAAGTTCTGGATGAGCCAACTGCCAGCCAAATCCTGTCCACTGCCATCGACCAGGTGCTCTCAAGCGCCTTAAATAAGCCTGAAAGCGACGAGGCGGTTGCCTTGAAAACGGTGATCTCTCACGCCACAGATGTACAGTTTGAAAACCTCATCCTCACAGCTTTGCGCCAAAAACCAGCCATTGCTTCTTATGCTAGCAGCGGACCAGAAGCGCTTAGCAAAGCACTGAGCGATATTTTACAGCTGCCTGAAAGCCAAAATTTAAATCACTGGCAACAGGTTATGGCCAGTGCTGTTAGCTGTGATCTGGTCAGCGCGTTAATCCCCTTATTG
>JANQQH010000177.1 GCA_028285025.1 Hyphomicrobiaceae bacterium
ATTTTCAACCGTATCATTATCAACGATCGGCTTATCAGCTCCATAACCAACAGCCCGCAAACGTTTTTTATCAACACCAAACTCAATCAATAGCCCCAAAACAATGCTGGCCCGCTGTCCACTTAAGCGTTGATTAGCTTGAGGCTGACCACTGGCATCAGTATGGCCTTCAATAATTACATTTGCCGTCTCGCACTCATTTAAAATATCAGCCAAATTTTGAAGGTTTTCATGGGCCGTTCTTGGAAGGGTAAATCGGCCAGGCAAAAATTCAATTGGTGTCGTTTTCAACGATTCATCAATAGTAACCTGACACGTCTGGATCGGGTCTTTTTCAGGCTCTGCCTTCATTTCTACGTTCGTATCTTGACGCGCAACATCAACAACAGGCGGTGTAATCTGTTCGGCCTCTTCAGCAACCTCTTCTACAGCTTCCTTTTTCTGTTTACGCTCTTCTAAAGATTTCTCCCAATCAGCCCGTTCTTGCTCAGTCATATATGAAGGCTCACTGGAAATATGCACGTCTTGTTCACCCAAAGCAGGAAGAGAAAAGCCCAAAACTGCAAAAGGCAAAACACCCAAAAAAAAGATTGTCTTATCCCAGATTAAGCGCATAAACCCATCCCTCAATAGCTTAAAAAATTAAAAACCCAACCAACCATTACCAGATTCGCATTACCAATTGGATGACTATCCTCAACTTATAAACCACGATGATCCAACTCATCCTCATAATTGCGCTGATAGCCCGTACTCATCGCTGCAACGGAGCGTGTCCACACCTCTTTATCAAATGGCCTTTCAAAATCAAAACTGTCAAAGCCACATCGTTTTAAATAAGCCGCCTGATCTGGCAGAACATCGCCCTTAACCCGTAACTCGCCTTGATAGCCCAAAGTTTCACGCAAAATACGAGCCTGGCTATAAGCGCGACCATCAGTAAAGCTTGGCAATTGCAAAACCACCAGATCAGCTTTTGCAACCAAATTGGCATGGGTTTCAATGTCAACATCATTAGGCATCAAAACACCAAGGCGTCCCGAATGGTTGGAAAGCCGCTCAGACTTTTCCAGCAAAATCTCAAGCGGAACAATCACATCACCAGAAGAGGGCACATCACCATCCTCTTCCAGTTCCACCCACACATCATCAATTGGGGTGTCATCCTTAATGATCGGCATAAAGTGCCTCCTTAAACGGCTCCAAGCCAGCCCGGTTCACAACCTCCAAAAACGTCTCACTCTCACTTTCGCGCAAATCAATATAGCGATTAACCAATGTGTCAACCGCATCTGCTACTTCTTCAGCAGCAAACCCAGGGCCTAATATTTCTCCAACAGCAGCATTTTCATCACCAGACCCACCAAGGGTGATTTGGTAATATTCCTCACCCTTTTTATTTAATCCCAAAATGCCAATATGCCCGGCATGATGATGGCCACATGCGTTAATGCAACCAGAAATTTTGATTTTCATGTCGCCAATCTCATTCTGGCGCGGAATATCAGAAAATTTATTAGAAATATTTTGCGCAATCGGAATAGAGCGCGCGGTTGCCAAGGTGCAGTAATCAAGCCCAGGGCAGGTAATCATATCGGTAATAGAACCAA
>JANQQH010000181.1 GCA_028285025.1 Hyphomicrobiaceae bacterium
AAATAAGGATTAAGATAACGGCTTGCCAACATTTCCAGAGACATAATGGCTGCACCCACTGTAAATGCTGCCAATAGGGTGAACCATAAATTATATTTCATTGATAAACTCTCAGGTTATGAACGTGCCAGTTTGTGCCTTAACTTCCATGGTGAGATTTTTGCATTTTTAAAAGGCATGTCAAGGATTTCACTTGCGCTCTGCGCGGTTGCTGGTGGGCAATCTAAAGCGCCACAAGAGAGGCCTTGACAAGGGGATTTAAAATGCAAACGTCTAACCATGGAAGTTAAGGCACGGCCTGACACCATCAATATGCAAACATTCAAAGACATCCAATCTCCCTTCGCAGCCCTGCGCGCTCAACTAGATGGCATATCTCCTGGCATGTCACCACTTGATTGCACCATTGGCGCGCCCAAACACCCAGCGCCTGTGTGGGTGAAAGACAAACTCAATGAATCTATCGACACTCTGGGATCTTATCCAGCCATCCGCGGCTCAGATGAATTAAGAGCAGCAATCATAAACTGGGCTGAAAATCGATTTGAAACGTTGCAAGGTCACTTAACCGATGATCATTGCTTGCCCTTAAACGGCAGCCGCGAAGGCCTGTTTTATGCTTGTTTTTCTGCCAAAGCCCGCCGGCCTGATATAAACAAACCTGTGGTCCTATTACCCAACCCTTATTACCAAGTCTACAGCGCTGCCGCCCTTGCCGCTGGCGCCGAACCTGTTTTTCTTAACGCCACAGAACAAACAAACTTCTTGCCAGATCTCTCTTCAATCAGCCCTGAAATCCTCTCACGCACCATCGCCCTTTATCTGTGCTCCCCCTCAAACCCCGAAGGCGCCGTGGCAAATCAAGCCTACCTGCAAACAGCCATTAAACTGGCCCGGCAACATAACTTCATGTTGTTTTCAGACGAATGCTATTCAGAAATTTACACGCAAGATAAACCAAGCTCTGCGCTACAAGCCGCACTTGCCCTCTCAAATGACATGACCAATGTGTGCGCCTTTAATTCTCTATCGAAACGCTCTAACGTGCCCGGGCTTCGCTCTGGCATTATCCTTGGCGATCCTGCCTTCCTGAAAGATTTTGCCAGCTTTCGCAATGTCGCTGCCCCCCAAATTCCCGGCCCCATTCAACATGCCTCAACACATTTGTGGTCAGATGAAACCCACGTGATTGAAAACCGCAAACTCTATCAAACCAAATTCGAATTGGCCGAAAAAATCTTAAAACCACATTTTTCCTTTAAAAAACCCCAAGGTGGCTTCTTTTTATGGTTAAATTTTTCTAAATTTTGCGGTGGAATCGACGCTGTGACAACACTTTGGAAAGGTTGTGGTGTTAAACTCTTGCCGGGTGCTTATCTTGC
Organism: Hyphomicrobiaceae bacterium; assembly: GCA_028285025.1. Lineage (GTDB taxonomy): Bacteria > Pseudomonadota > Alphaproteobacteria > Rhizobiales > HXMU1428-3 > HXMU1428-3. Next base: position 1,383 of record JANQQH010000181.1, read on the forward strand.
ACAGTCAGATCATCACGGCATAAATCCAGGCGTATCTTATGCCCGTATGGCCCTTGTGGCCAATCTTGACCAAACGCAAGAAGCCCTAGAGCGTATAAAAAGTTGTATGGGATGAGGTAAAGCATGGCAGTGGTTGCCAGCCGGGGTCGAAACAAAAAAACATTATTACCAGGCTCACTACAAACAGGCCTAAAACATGCCGCCAATAAAATCGCTGGCGCGCTGCTTTTGTTGTGCGCGGTATTTTGTTGGGCCAGTTTAATGAGTTGGTCTGTTAATGACCCAAGCCTAAACCGAGCAGCAGATGTGCCCATTCAAAATTTAGGCGGTCGGCTCGGGGCTGTGTTTTCCGACATCACCTTACAAAGCTTTGGTCTTGCCAGCATCGTACTAATATTGCCAATTGCGATTCTAGGCGTACG
>JANQQH010000182.1 GCA_028285025.1 Hyphomicrobiaceae bacterium
AAGCACAAAAAGGACTGTTAGTGTGCCGTTGCCAAAGCGCAAAGAAATTGATGTTGCCGCCTTGCCAGAGAAAAAGCCTGAGCCCGTTGTTGTACCTAAAGAGGTGATTGAGGAAGAACCTGAACTTTTTGTTTCTTCACAGCTTAAGCCTATCGGGGTAGAAATGGCTGTAATTGCAAAAGATAATAAGCCGGTTTTTAAAGAAAAGATTGAAAAAAAAGAAGGTCAGGAAAACACAGGCGTTGTTAAACGGATTATGGATTTTATTTCTGATGTGAAGAATGGTGTTGATGAGAGTGAGGCAAGAGCGAAGAAAAAAGTTTCATTGCTTGAGATGGCTCGATTTGAAGCCATTAAGAACCTAATGGTTGATGAAGTTAGTTATGAGTTTTCTGACGTAAAAGAGGGCAAGGGTACGATAGAAATTTCTGGGCGCTCACAAGTGGGTGCAAAATTAGCCCTTTATGTTGGTCCACGTTATTTAGGTGATGTAGAACCTGATGGTGCAGGACAATGGGTCTTTAAAAAAGATATGTATTTGCCGCAAGGTAAGCATGTGGTGCATGCTCAGCAAATGAGCAAAAGTGGTTTGGTGCTTGCGCGTAAAACTAAGCCTTTGTTGCAAAGGACAGCGGCTAAAGCACCTGAAGATTATGACCCGGGTGTTGGCATTGCTCTTGGTGATGCGGCGTTAAAGGAAATGCAGAAAAAACTGGGTGATAAACCTTTACCAAAGGGTCAAAAGAGTAAGCAGCCCAAAGTGGTTTTGGGTGATGCTGGCGTTAACCAGAAATTTGCTGCTTTAGAATCTGAACTGGGATTGCAAGGGGGTGTATTATTGAAGCAAACGCACTATACAGTGCGCCCTGGCGATAGTTTGTCAAAAATTGCTCAAAAGGTTTATGGCAATGCTAAATATTATAAACGTATTTTGAGCTTGAACCCGAAGTTAAACGGCAAGACCGTTATTCGCCCGAAACAGAAATTGGTTATTCGTGCCATTGAAAAACCTCAAGATAAGCGCGATGTTAAGGTGGCTGCGCTTGATAAAAAGGACCCTGTTGTCAAAGAAAAGAAAAAGAATGACAAGGTTGAAAAGAGTGAAAAGATTGTTGAGCAAAAAGAGATAAAACAAACCAAATATGTTGTTCAACCGGGAGATACTTTGGGTAAGATTGCGCGTAAGTTTTATGGAGATGCTCGTCAATTTAAAAAGATTATGGATCTTAACCCTAAGTTGAAAAAGGCCAATTTAATTTATCCTAAGCAAGTGCTTATTGTTGGTGGTGAAACGGTGGCTTCACAAGATAAGTCGAAAGATAAGACGGTGAAGGTCGCTTCTCTTGAGAAAAAAACAAAGGTTAAATCTGAGGAGAAAGCCAAGGATAAGGCGACTAAGGCAGATGAATTTTACCGGGTTAAACAAGGCGATAATTTGTGGCTGATTGCTAAGAAAGTTTTTGGTAACGGTGCTCGATATAAAGAAATTATTCAGCTCAACCCGAAATTGGCCAAGAACCCTAAACTTATCAAACCTAATGCGAAGCTGAGGGTTCGTAAAAGCTGATCCCTTCAACATTTGTGGGCTTTTTTTGCGTTCGCATTTTCATCTAAGATGGCAGTAGCGGTAAGGTTTTGTGTCATTTTGCTTTTTGAGCTGACGCTTCATAATAATTTGCGTAATAGCCTTCAAACTTGGTTTGAACGGGTTGGTTTTGATAAAACCCTCGAAATTTTTTTACCATAGGATTTATTCTTAAAAAGGAACACAGAGCCTGGCGGAATTTCCAGGGTTTGGCCTTGGCTGGCAAACGTGAGAGCCAATGTCTGTTTGGACGGCCCGGACGTGTATTGCCCGGGATCAGTTGGTAGCCTGAAGGGAGATTTTTCTGCTCCATGATGGAAAGAAAATGATCAAGTTCATGAGGGGTGGAAAATAAAAGCCGAATGCCGCGGAAGTTCACTTCAAGCTGGCACCATAATTTTCTTTGCGTAAGAAATGGGGTCGCCTGCCATTTTGGGCGCCGCCATTGGCCAGATGCTGTTTGTTGTTTTGTCCAGCCATACATTTGCTGCCCGACCCAATAACTTAAAGGTGAGAGGGGGAACTGGCTTGAATAGAAAAGCTCAATAGTCTTCATAAAGACCGCCTTATAAAATTTAAGAAATGACTGGCAAAGTGATTTTGCCGTTTTGGGTCACTATTTACAGTATAAAAAATGACCCAAATTTGAAAGAGGGGCTTGGTTTTGTTCGTTGTTGTTGATTGTTTTTGCTAAAACTTGTCTTATCTATTAAGAGTTTGATTTTTAAACTGTCAAAGAAACTCTTTTTGCCCTAACCGATTGATCGTTTTATGAGCTATAAATCTGGCCCGCAGGCACCAAATGCGGCACATGATCCAAATGAGCAGGTGGACCCATATTATGTCCTGGGATCCTTATTG
>JANQQH010000195.1 GCA_028285025.1 Hyphomicrobiaceae bacterium
AAGCGGGCCTATCCAAATTTGGCGCCTGCTTTTAATTTTTTTGAAGTTGAGCGCGCTTTTTACAAACATTATCAGGAAAAATATTCATATGGATGGTTGCGGCGAAAAGCTTGGTTTTCGCGCCGTTTGGCTGATCCCGGCAGCCAGAATAAGCAGCGTTTTGATCAAAATGTGTTTTTAAATCAAGCACGGTCTTATTTACAAAAGAAACAAGGTGTTTGGCCTAAGCAGGAATATTTCTTAGCTCTTAGCTTTGATCAGTTAATGGTTCTGGCTGTTTGTGCTGGTTATAAACCGGCGATTTTGGATGTGTTAAAAGCAGCTCGAGTGCAGCGGCAATTGACCTTGTCGCCCTTGCTTTCCTATTTACTGTTCTTGCGGGTTCAAGACGCGGAAAGATTGCGGGTGATTGAAAGGGAGAAATGGGCGGCACAGATTGACCAAGCTTTAAGCTCAAAGGATAAAGCGTTTTATCAGACATTGATCAAGGACAAAGACAGGCTCTCTCAAGACCTTGAATATTGCTCTTATTGAGGGGTGGGAGCTCTTGAGCGACTTTATCGATGTGCCGCTTCCTGATAATTCTTATCCACAGATGAGTTTTGGGATATTTTGGGGGTGGGAATACCCCCAATTAGACGATAGATTGGTTCGCATCTTGTTTAGGGGGCAGAGTGTGGGCTTGTGTCCCTTAAACGGTTTTTTTAATTGTGATGGGGGATATTTAATGTTCATCGATTTTTTGAGTTATTTAGAGGAAATCCCCTACCGTTATATGACAACGGTTCCCTTTGCTTTGCCGTTCATTTGGGCAGGTGCGGTTCTTGGTCATAGTTTTATTGCCACGAGTGCGAAATATAAGGCGCCCAGTTTAGAAGATCATGTAGCTGTTGAAGTTGGCAATGCCACCTTTACTCAGTTCTTTTTGTTTGAAGTTTTGTTTTTAGCTGGCATTACCGCGACCATGGTGCTTTCAGATGTGGGGCTTTATGTTTGGTTTGTGTTTGGCCTTGTGGCGCTGTGTGTGTTTTTGCAACGCTATTATTTAAAACCGATCTTGTTTAATAAGGTGGATGACTTTGAACATAACAGGCCTTTGCCCAGTCAGTTTCACTATAAATTTTATACAGTGTTGGAGTGTATTAAGTTTTTAACGTTGATTGGGCTTGGGTCTTTGTTGATTAGGTATTAGAGCGTTTCACCCAACAGTCTCACCATGAAAACTAAGGGGTAGTGGCTGGCTCAGTTTGAGGGAAAAAGGTTGTTGGGTCGCCTTCTTTCCATGGGGAGTATTTTTCCATAATAGACAAAAAGACTTCGCTTGCTAAAAAGTTATCTAACCATTCGATCAAGTGAGGCCAGGGCTGATTGTTGAACCAATCTCTGTCAATATTGGCGAATTGGCGCACAAAGGGGGTAATGGTGATGTCGGCTAAGCTATGGCGATTGCCGCATAAATGAGTTTGGCCAGTGAGCCTTGTATTTAATGTTTGCAAAAATGCACTTGCTTGTTGCCGATGGTCTTGCGGATTTTCTCCGGGATAACGGGTGCCATATTTGGTGCGGTCCAGATGGTGTTTAAAGGGGCCATCATTTTCAGCTATCAGGGCGTGCATGTTTTGCACAGAGGCGTTTTCCGGCTCTAGCAATTTTAAAGGGTCGTTTTGTGCAAGCGTCCATTTGGCAATATTCAGGCTCTCATCTATCACAGTTCCATCTTGTAACCATAAAACTGGTACGGTGCCCTTTGGGCTTAACTCCAGCATATGCTCTGGCTTGTTGCGCAATACAACTTCTCTGAGCTCAACCTTTATGTTTGCAATGGTGAGCCCTAGCCGCGCGCGCATGGCATAAGGGCAGCGACGAAAACTGTAAAGAATTGGATATTTGCGATTTGGCATGTATGCAACTTTTTATAGCGAATCAACAAATTTAACTGGCTCCCCTTTGGCAGGACCGATAATTTCGTCTTCCCACATCACGCGGTTGCCGCGGATGATGGTGCCTTTGGGCCAGCCGGTGACGGTTTGGCCGTGGTAAGGGGTCCATTTGGAGCGGCTTTCAATCCAGTCATCGGTGATGGTGCGGGTTTGGTTCATGTCAACCACGGTAAAGTCAGCGTCCATGCCAACGGCTATGCGCCCTTTGGTGGCCAGGCCAAAGATGCGGTTGGGGCCATGTGAGGTCAGATCAACAAACCGCTCAATGGTTAAATTGCCTTTGTTGACATGGTCGAGCATAATGGGAACCAGGGTTTGCACGCCTGTCATGCCTGAGGGGCTTTCCGGGTAAGGTTTTTCTTTTTCTTCTCTGGTGTGAGGGGCGTGGTCTGAACCGAGCACATCAACCACACCTGTGTGCAGGCCTTGCCATAAGCCTTTTGCGTGGTGGGCTGCGCGCAAGGGGGGGTTCATCTGGGCGTAGGTGCCTAGTTTTTCATAGGCCTCAGGTGCTGAAAGGCTCAAGTGTTGGGGAGTGACCTCAACAGTGGCAACATCTTTGTGATGGGCCAGGTATTCCATTTCTTCCATAGTAGATATATGCAGCACATGAATGCGCTTGCCTGCTTCACGGGCCGCTTCAACCAGCATTTTGGTTGATTTCATCGCGGCAATTTCATCGCGCCATTCCGGGTGGCTTGACGGGTCATTCGGGCGGCGGATGTCTTTGCGCTCAATCAAACGGGCTTCATCTTCAG
>JANQQH010000197.1 GCA_028285025.1 Hyphomicrobiaceae bacterium
CATCTCACCAAAGGTTTGACTTTCTCCTGTGGCCACAAAAAACGGGTCATAGCCAAAGCCTTTGTCACCGCGTGGAGGCCAGACAATGTGCCCAAACACCTTGCCTTCAAACACTTGCGGCTCTTGGCCTGGAACAGACAAAGCCAAAGCACAGGTAAAATTAGCCCCGCGCTGAGAAGGCTCAACACACCCCTTGGCCACAAGTTCCTCTTCAACCCGCTTCATGGCCACATTAAAGTCTTTATCCGGCCCGCCCCAGCGCGCAGAATAAATCCCCGGCGCCCCCTCAAGTGCGGCAACTTCCAAACCGCTATCATCAGAAAGGGCAGGCAACCCTGAAGCGATGCTGGCCGCTTCTGATTTAATAATCGCATTCGCTGCAAAACTGTCCCCATCTTCCACCGGTTCTGGTAAGGACAAGTCCCCAGCAGATATGGCTTGCAAACCATAAGGGGCAATGAGCTCATTAATCTCACGCACCTTGCCTTGATTATGGCTGGCCACAACCAGTTTTTGACCCTTTTCCAATTTCATTGCGCGTCCATGCCTTATGAGTTAGCTCACGGTGATTTTTTGCAAATTACACAGCTCGCCAATCCCCTTTTTCGCCAAACGCATCAATTCAGAAAATTGGTCTTCAGTAAACGGAGCGCCTTCTGCTGTACCTTGGATCTCTACAATACCGCCTACATCTGTCATAACAAAATTGGCATCGGTTTCTGCTTCACTATCTTCAGCATAATCCAAATCCAAAACTTCATTGCCTTCATAAATGCCGCAAGAAATCGCGGCCACCTGGCCGCTCAGCACATCCCCGTTCACCATATCGCGCCCGCGCATCCATTCAATACAATCATGCAAAGCCACCCATGCCCCGGTAATTGAGGCCGTGCGAGTACCCCCATCGGCTTGAATAACATCACAATCCACGGAAATTTGGCGCTCTCCCAACGCTTTTAAATCAACCACAGCCCGCAAAGACCGGCCAATCAAACGCTGAATTTCCTGCGTACGCCCAGATTGCTTGCCCGCACTGGCCTCACGCCGCATACGTTGAGACGTTGAGCGCGGCAACATGCCATATTCAGCGGTCACCCACCCCTCGCCCTTACCCTTTAGCCAGGGGGGAACCCGCTCTTCCAGCGAGGCGGTGCACAACACATGAGTGTTGCCAAATTTAATCAAACAAGAGCCTTCTGCATGCAAAGAAACGGCTCTTTCAATTGATACCCGCCGCATTTCATCATTTTCACGTTTACTTGGTCGCATTTAGCTTTTTACCCCAGCTTGTTTGAGTGCTTATTT
>JANQQH010000202.1 GCA_028285025.1 Hyphomicrobiaceae bacterium
AACCATGAGCTGAGTTGGTATATTCTGCCAGTAGGCTGGCCGGGATTTCTTTTAAGGGACGGGTTGAAAGGTCTTTGGCGGTTTTGTCAGTCATGCAGACAGGGCAATTGCAATAGGTGATGGTGCCGTTCAATTGATAAGGGGAAAAGACCTCATAGGCTGTCTCAATGGAAGCGCTTAATCTGCTTGTTAAAATCGGATCTATGTCTTCCCAAAAGATCACTTATTGTCTCTCTTTTTCATGATGAAAAGCGATGTGTATTTTTTTCCTTTGTTGATATTATAAATAGAACATGGCGCACATGAAGAGGGTTACTGTTTATGGCTTTTTCTTCCTTTTTTATCTTTTTGGTGATTGTGGTTGTTGTGGCCAGTACCGGGATTTTGTTTAAACCGGGTGAATGGTATGCCCAGTTGAAAAAACCGGTTTGGACGCCGCCGAATTGGATGTTTCCGATTGTTTGGTCAGTGCTTTATTTGTTGATTGCAATCGCTGGTTGGGCCGTGTTTGAGGCGCAAGGGTTTAGTTTTTTGTTAGGACTTTGGGGTTTGCAAATGGCGTTGAATATGGCTTGGTCGTGGTTGTTCTTTGGGCGTCATCAGATGGTGGCTGGGTTAATCGATATCGTTTTGTTGGCATTGGTGATTGTACTTTTTATTGTTCTTGCTTGGGGACAGGTGCTAATAGCTGCTTATTTGTTTGTGCCGTATTTACTGTGGGTGTTGTTGGCGATGGCATTGAACCATCAGCTATGGGTGTTAAATCGGGGCTCTTAAATTTAAGCGTTTTTAGCAGCTCGGGCGATTTTTCATTGTTTTTAGGCGTTGGTAATCTTGTCTTATTTGAGGATCATTTTGTGCGCCTTTAATGGCCGCATTGATGATTTGGGTTTGCCAGGGTGCAAGTTTGGGGTTGATGGAATAATAAACCCATTGGGCGGTACGGCGCGGTGTGACAAGATTGGCTTTTTTCATGCTGGCCATGTGGCGGGAAATTTTGGGTTGCTCACTATTTAAGGCGTGTTCCAGTTCGCATAAACACAATTCTTGTTCTTTGGATAATAATAAAAGGGCTCTGAGCCTGATGTCTTTGCTCAAGATTTGGAAAATTTCTGTTTGTTGCATGTTTACTTTTTAAGACCTTTTATATATGTTTTTTCGCATATGCATTTAAATGTATATGTTAAGCTGTTGATTGTAAATTGTAAGTTTGGTGTTAGCAATAGGAAGTGCAGATCATGACTGATAAGGTGTTTAATGTTTTGTTTTTGTGCACTGGCAATTCAGCGCGCTCAATCATTGGTGAAGCGGTTATAAACCGGGTTGGTCAGGGACGGTTTAAAGGGTTTAGTGCTGGCAGTATGCCAAAAGGTGAAGTTCACCCGGTTACGCTTGATTTACTGAAGAAGCAAAATTATGACGTTCGTCAGTTTCGTTCTAAAAATTGGGAAGAATTTTCTGGGCCTGATGCGCCGGCATTGGATTTTGTGTTTACGGTTTGTGACAATGCTGCCAATGAAGCGTGTCCGGTATGGCCTGGCCAACCGATGACAGCCCATTGGGGGGTGCCTGATCCGGCGGCTGTGACCAGTTCTGAAGCTGCTCAGCATATTGCCTTTGCCGATACGTTGCGGATGTTGACCCAGCGCATTGATATTTTCGTGAATTTACCGCTTGCTTCGTTGGATAAACTGACCTTGCAAAAGAAACTTAATGAAATTGGTAGCGCAAACGTACCAGCTTAAAGTTAACTGCATTAAAACCGTAAGGGGCTCTTTCAGCGCTTTTTTGAACTGAAACTGGATATTAAGGAACTTATGATACGCTAAAGCATTATTATCAATATTGTTATGTTTTCATATATTGGTAATGAAATTTTTAGTGTTAATAATAAGTTTAAAAATTTGGTTTTGGTGGCGTAATGAGTGAAGTAGAGTTTCTATCTGATGAAGAACAGCGTTTGATGTGTTTGAAAAAATTAAGAATATTAGACACACCTGTTGAAGAGCGGTTTGATCGAATTACAAGGATTGTTTGTCAATCTTTAAATGTACCTGTTTCTGCAATTTCATTGGTTGACCGGGACCGGCAATGGTTTAAGTCAGTTCAAGGCTTGGATCTTTTTGAGACGCCGCGTAATGTGGCTTTTTGTTCGCAAGCGATCTTAAATGATGACCCTCTTATTGTTCCTGATGCGCTTAAAGATCCTCGATTTTGTGATAATCCTCTTGTTACTGGTGAACCAGGCATCAGGTTTTATGCTGGCTGTCCTTTAAAAATTGGTGATACATATCGTATCGGGACTTTATGTGCGATTGATCATTTACCGCGTGAGCTGGGCGAAGCAGACACAGTTTTGCTTCGTGATCTGGCAGCGATGGTGGTTTCTGAGATATCAAATATGGCTTTGTCTCAAGCTCATGAAGGGTTGCTTAGTGAACTTAAGGAAGTTGAAAGATCAGCTTTAATTGATCCTTTAACCCGGCTTTGGAACAGAGCTGGGGGTGAGAAATTGCTTGATCGGGAATGGAACGCAGCGCTCAGACATAAGTCTCCTGTTAGTTTTATCAAGGTGGATATTGATCGCTTTAAACAGGTGAATGATCAATATGGGCATGATATTGGTGATCAGGTTCTCAAACATATTGCTTTTATTATTCAATCTTCACTGCGCCCTTATGATGTGGCTGTGCGATGGGGAGGAGAGGAATTTTTAATTGTTCTGCCTGGGTGTGATGAAAGGCCGTTACGTCAGGCTTTGGAGCGGATTATGAGTGCTATTTGGGCGTTGCCTGCAGCTACAGATAAAGGTGATGTTGCTATAACTGCTAGTATGGGGGCCGTTGCAGCTTATCCCAAAGCAGGTGATGATGTTATGAAACTGTTGAAGAAAGCTGACCTTGCTATGTATATGGCAAAGAGCGCTGGGCGTAATCAATATATGATTGATGAGGGCGAGGATAACGCGCTTTTATCGGATTAATTTGTACTGAAACATGTTTGCAAAAGAGACCCTCATAATTTTATGAGGGTCTCTTTTTTTATGTTTATTGATAAGAATAATAAGTTTTACCGGTCATGTATTTGGGTGGTGACATGTCATCATACATATAATTTTTGCCCAAACCGTAAGATGGTTTTTGATGCTTTTTATAAGCGTAGCTTTTTTTGTATTTTTTAGAAGATTTATGTTTGGCATAATAACGCTTTTTGCGCCCTTTTCTTAAAGGTGCACCGTGTTTGTTAACACAATGATGAAAACGAACACGTGGTCCATTATCAATATGGATATGGTGCATGCCACAACTATAGGTGCCCACGCCGCCTTTATGATTGGCTTTTAACCAGCGGGCAACAGCGCGGTATTTTCCCTTAGGGGGATGAAAATCAACAGCTCGGCATGAAGCGTGATAGCTTTGCTTACCTGAACCAGCAATGCGTGCGCCAGGTCGGTGGGTTGAGATAATGCGGATGGGTCCAAATTTTTTGCGAATTTGGGCCAACCTGGTTTTGAGGATTGCTGGCAAGCAGCTTGATTTGGCTGCTTGGGCAGATGTGGTTATCAGATCTGTTTGCGGCATGAGTAAGAGCACTGCAAACAATGCAGCACTAAGAACCCTTACGGGGATAATTTTTTTGAACATAGATTTTCTTTTTGATGTTGTACTTACGAAATGAAATTTTGGATAAGGGTCCAGTTTGAAATTAATTGTTGGGCCCTTAGGATTTGTGATTGACTGTTTAAAAGATCTCATGAAGAGATGACCTGAAACACAAAAAGAGGATTGTGTGGTTTGCCTTTAAACAGTGCGGACGCTATCTAGACGATAGAATGTGGATTTGTCACGACTTTTGTTTGTGTCAAACTGACGCAGGTTATATTGGCATTGGCTTGTTGGTTTTAAAGATGAAAAATTGAGGAAGGTTCTATGATGGTTTTGACGATTTGAGACTGTTGTTTTGTTGTATAATTTTGGCAACAATCTCAAATCTGCTTGTCATTTATGGTCTGATTTTAAAAGCTTTTGTTATATATATTTTGCTCAACGCCATCTGGGAGTACTGCGCTCACATCGAAATCGGCTAAAATCAAATCTTTTGCAGTTTGATCATCTTGTGCAGCTGCTTTTCGAATGAGTTCTTTTCCAGTTTCAATGTCTTGTTTCACGCCTTTTCCAAGCATAAGGGCAATGCCATAATAAAGTTGGCCTGAACTAAAGCCGCGATCGCTTGTGCGTTTTAGCCATTTGGCTGCTGTGACATAATTTTGTTCCACCCCTGAGCCTCTTTCATACATGTTTGCCAAGTACAACATGGAAATATCATGTCCGTTTTCTGCACAGGTTAGAAGGACTGGATAGGCTCTTTTGTTTTGGCCTGCTTTTGTGAG
>JANQQH010000226.1 GCA_028285025.1 Hyphomicrobiaceae bacterium
CAAATACGCGTCCATTTGACCCATCTTGGCCACCCATTAATAGCTGATCCGCTATATGGAACAGGGTTTAAAACAAAAATGACCCTGTTTCCAGAGCACGTAAGGCAGCATTTAAGCGGCTTTAAACGCCAGGCTTTACACGCTTTTGAGCTCGGATTTGAACATCCAACAACCAAAGAAAGCCTTGTTTTTACTAGTAAATTACCAAAAAAAATGAAAAAATTAGAAAATTTGCTGGAGTCCCTTTAAAAACACAATTGAGTGCTTATATATTCATTAACGATAAACTTATTGATTTGGGCATACTCGCAAAGGTTGTGATTTTATTATTTTACCTTTGCTGGTATTTTCTGGGCTTTAAATAGAGTATTTTGGGCTTTAAATAGATAAGACAATAAATTTTCCTGCACAAATCATGATACATTTAAAAACCTTGGTTTCTTTAGGTTTTCAAGGAGTTTGGCTATGGCGTCTAATTATTTACCAACCGTTGCATCTGGCAGTGATGGGTTACAAAAATATTTGGCAGAAGTGCGCCAATTTCCCATGCTGGAGCCGAATGAAGAATATATGCTGGCCAAAAGCTGGCGCGAGCATAATGACCGCCAAGCAGCCCATAAGCTGGTGACATCACATTTGCGTCTTGTGGCAAAAATTGCCATGGGCTATCGCGGCTATGGTTTGCCAATTGGCGAAGTGGTCTCTGAGGGCAATGTCGGTCTCATGCAAGCCGTTAAACGTTTTGATCCTGAAAAAGGCTTCCGCTTGGCCACCTATGCCATGTGGTGGATCCGTGCCTCCATTCAAGAATATATATTGCGCTCATGGAGCCTGGTAAAACTTGGCACCACTGCTTCTCAAAAGAAGCTGTTCTTCAACCTGCGCCGGGTCAAGGGACAAATCAACGCTTACGAAGATGGGGATTTGCAACCTGAAAAAGTAAAGGAAATTGCCAAGCAACTTGGGGTAAGTGAAGAAGACGTTGTTTCAATGAACCAACGTCTGCAAGGCGATGCTTCATTAAATGCTCCATTGCGCCAAGACACAGAAAGCGCTGAGTGGCAAGACTGGTTGGTTGATGACCAAGTTGACCAAGAAACCGCCCTAGGCGAAAGCCAAGAATTAAATGAACGCCTCAGCCTCTTAAAAGATGCGATGGGAGTTTTGAATGAGCGTGAAGTTAAGATTTTTGAGGCCCGTCGTCTAAGTGAGAGCCCAAAAACCCTAGAGGAACTGAGCCAGGAATTTGGTGTGAGCCGTGAACGCATTCGCCAAATCGAAGTGCGCGCTTTTGAAAAAGTGCAAGAAGCCGTAACCCAGGCAGCAGCCAATTAATCTGAAAATTATTGTCTATTTGCTGTTTTTAAAGACCAACCCAGAAAAGTATAGAGCTTTTCTGGGTTGGTTTTATTCCCGCCCCCCATTATTTCATGACAATCCCATGAAGATTTCCCCCCATTAAACAATTTTTAACCTTCTAAGCGCACCCTTATACCCAGGTCCGAACATGAGACCAACCGCGTTTGATCTGTCCGTATTTGGAACCAAACGCTTCGCAACGAGTTTTGCGTTTTTGTGGCTTTTCCGGCCAGTTGAACTTAATTGAACGTGTGGTTCAATTTGTTTGTTTAAAGAAGGTTTTGTATGGTTAGGCTAGCTTTGAAAAAAGCGTCAAACCCGCCTATTAAGATCAAGCGATCTTTTATCCCTTGTGTTGGGCCTTCTTATCCAAATCATTGGCTGTCCGGGGCCAAATTAACCCTTCATCCCTGTTTGATGCGTGCTCGAAAGAGGCAGCAAAAACACGCCTATGCCCGTATCAGGGATCGATTATTCAATATAATGGAGTGACCCATGGCACAGCACCTCCTTTTCTTATCTCTTAACTTTTTCCTTAGGTGCTTTCATCATTGCTTTTTGTCTCCAACTTTAACTTATTTCTGGGTGTTCCACCCACCCTTACAGCCTCAATATTTACGACCTCCTGAACAGTGAGGATTTATTGACCTGTTTTAAATGATGCGGACCCGGCCAGCGTTTTGGCCGGGTTTTGTTTTAGATGAAACCAAATGTAAAGCTTTTTGGTAAAAGCTAGCCAGTAAGCTGTTCATTATCGGGTTGCTAAGCTTTGTACCAAGGGTTTTGTTGTGTTTTCGAATACCTCACCAGTTAAAAATTATGATGGTCTTGGCAAAGCATCCAACAATTTTCAATTATTACGCTTTTTAACCGCCCTAACCGTGGCGGCAACCCATTGTTTGTGGGTGATCTATGGTGAATTTCCCCAAGCTCAATGGCCACTTGACATTTTGATGCAAATTTCTCACTGCGGCATTTGCATTTTCTTTGGCCTGAGCGGTTACTTGATCACCGCCTCTTTAATCAAGCGGCCCAACCTGTTGCGCTATAGCGTTAGCCGATTGCTACGTTTGTGCCCACTTTTATGTCTTGTCGCGATACTAACAGCATTCGTGCTTGGCCCCCTTATAAGCTCAGCTTCCTTTGCGCACTATTATAGCGACTGGCGCCTTTGGGCCTATGTGCCAGCAACCACCCTTGCCTACCCAGACATGACACTACCCGGCGTGTTTACCACCCTACCTGATGCAAATGAAGTCAACATTTCCATCTGGACACTGCGTTACGAACTCACCGCTTATGGAATCATGGGGCTCATTGCTGGTCTGGGCTTATTAACCTCGCGTTTTTTGTGGGTTTGGGTCATGCTGGCCCTAGTTGGTTATGGGGCTGTAAGCTTTACCACTAATTTGCGCACTGAAATTGCCTTTATTGACCACGGGAGCCGCTTTGGATTTGCTTTCCTTATCGGGCTCATCTTATTTCGTTTTCAAAATAAAATCCCGCTTAATTTGCTCGGTGTCAGTCTGGTTATCGGGCTGGCCGTGGCAACCAATCACTCTCCTTATATGGAACCATTTCGCATTCTCGCGCTAACCTATACTGCCATTTGGTTTGGCCTAAAACCCAAAGGATTCATTCGCGCCTACAATAATGTCGGCGATTATTCTTACGGTATTTTTGTATTTCATTGGCCCATTGCACAAACCATTTTGCAGCTACAACCAGAAATAACTTATTTAGAATTGGTTTATACCGCATTGCCACTCTCACTTGGCCTTGCAGTGATCACATGGCATGGGGTCGAAGCGCCTTTTTTACGCTCCAAAACACAGATCGCAAATTGGGTGAAACGCCAAGCGATTGCCTTCAAACAATTTGTCCAACAAGGAATTTATGTGATGGGAACATACCATCTCTTAGCTGAAGAGGAAGAAGAAAGCCGCAATTTACCCCCTTCTCCGCCCCCTCTGCCCGCACCCGCGTACCAGCCGGTAAGACCCTCTCCTTATCAGCGATAAAGATCTTCCCGGGTTTGGGGAACCACAGGCATGCCTTTAGCGTTTTGTGTCACCACAGTTTGATAAAGCCGCGCCGAGCCTCGCAAAAAGGCCAGCGAACACCCAGCCAAATAGGCCACCCAAATACGATAGGTCTCCTCTCCCACAATGGCAATAGCATCTTCTTTTCGCGCAGTCAGCCGCTCACACCATAATTTTGTCGTGAGCTGATAATGCATGCGCCAGCCTTCAACATCTTGCACCTCAAAACCAGTTTGCTCCATCTTGGCAATGGTATTGCCAAGATCATCAAGCTCACCCCCAGGAAAGATATATTTTTGCAGGGCCCGCTGTTCTGGGCGAGACGAGAATTTGGTCTTTTTCTTTTTTCCCTTGCGGGTAATGCCATGATTGAGAAAAATCCCCGTTGGCTTGAGCAAACTGCGCACCTTTTGCAAATATTCCGGCACCGCTTTAATGCCTATGGCCTCATACATACCAATGGAAGAAATCTTATCAAACTGGCCCTCCAAGTCGCGATAATCTTTCAGCTCAATGGTGATTTTATCTGCCAAACCCTTTTCTTTAATCCGCTCAATGGCATAGTCATATTGCTCAGTGGCCAGGGTGACGCCGTGCCCCTTCACGCCATAATTTTCAACCGCATAAATGAGCAAACCACCCCAGCCACAGCCGATGTCCAACATATGATCACCCTGTTGCAACCGTAGTTTTTTACAGATCATGTCCAACTTATCATATTGGGCTTGGTCAATGCTGTTGTCCCAATCAGTGAAATAAGCGCAGGTGTAAATCATGCGTTCATCAAGAAACAATTTGTAAAACTCATTAGAGACATCATAGTGAAACTCCATGAATTTCTTTTCATCTCGTGCCTTGCTATCAGCCCCGGTTTCATCTCCGGCAAAAGCGCGGGCCACCTCTGGTTCTTCTGACTTAACCAATAAAAAAGGCCCGAGCTTTTTGATAAGAGTGGATTTCTTAATCTGCTTAAGCCGTCGTCTGGTTTTGGAAAACACCAATGGCTCCATCATGTCAAACAGAGTACCACCTTCAAAATCGATTTTTTTATGAATATAGTGGCGAATAAGTTTATCCAGGCTGGGCCCCTTTAACAGTGAGGCAACCACACCAGGAGAACTAACAGATACGACGTGATCACTGGTCACATTTGGCCCCAACGGCACAATGGTTCCATCCCACAATTTGACACTTAAATTGGCCTCTAATTTTTCACCCACCTCTGCCAAAATCTCTTTAGCAAGCTGGGCCAATTGTGCATCTGTTTTTCTTTTGAGCATTTGCGCGTTTCTACCGTCTTTTACATCACAATAAATTACCGCACGCTTGCGAGCGGGTGTTAAAACAGTGAAGCTTCATTAACGGTTCCACCATCTGAAACACCAGATCAAAGGCCGCCTGAAAAAATACGAACAAGGGATTATAGCCAAGCACATTTGTAAGTGCCGGCATGAGCAATAACAAACCGAGCACGATGAACATGCCAAAACGCTCCATCTCGTAAATAAATTTACCTAAAGGCCGCGGACCTAACGCCATCAAAATTTTTGACCCATCCAGCGGCGGAATAGGCAACAGATTAAAGCAAATAAGCACAGTGTTCAGCTGGATAGAAAACCTGATCATGAGAGCAAACGGTTCTTGCAACGCATTGGGCAACAGGGGCCCAAGATTAAAGACAAGCGCAGAAATGAAAATGAGAATAAGATTAGCAAAAGGCCCAGCCGCTGCAACAATGGCAATGTCACGCGGTAAAGTTCTTAACTTATTATACGAAACCGGCACAGGACGGGCCCAACCGAATAGAAAGGGCGCTTTGCTGATAAACAAAATAAGTGGCAGCAAAAAAGTACCCAAAGGGTCTATATGTTTAATTGGATTTAAAGTAACCCGGCCCTGATCATCAGCCGTTGGGTCGCCAAGCTTTTTGGCAGCCAAAGCATGGCCTGCCTCATGCAATGTGATGGCTAATATGAGCGGCACACCAAAGATTATAATATACACTGCAATGGTTAGCCAATTTAAATTCTCAAAACTCATTTTAATTTCCACCAGTCTTTCACAATGGCCCAGCCTTCCTTAGCCGTTTCTGCAAATTTGAACAAATCAAGATCCTCAGGGCTGATCGTGCCTTCATCTGCCAACGCGTCAAAATTAATGATCGAGCGCCAAAACTCTTCCCCAAATAAGATCACCGGCATGGGGGCAGCCCGTTGTGTTTGAATAAGCGTGAGGGTTTCAAACAATTCATCCAAAGTACCAAAGCCGCCCGGAAACGCGGTGATCACTTTAGCGCGCATAAGAAAATGCATCTTTCTTATGGCAAAATAGTGGAACTG
>JANQQH010000229.1 GCA_028285025.1 Hyphomicrobiaceae bacterium
CATTACAACCGCAATGACCAAGCTTTTGGGCGCGGCACGTTTCGAGTGCGCGGGGACACCATTGAGATCTGGCCGGCTCACTTGGAAGACCGGGCCTGGCGGGTTTCTATGTTTGGTGATGAGCTGGAAGGCTTAACTGAGTTTGACCCGCTCACGGGCAAGAAGACCCATGAGTTTGAGCAGGTGAAACTCTACGCCAATTCGCACTATGTCACCCCAAAGCCAACGCTTAATCAGGCGATGAAGGGCATCAAGACTGAGCTACAAGAGCGGTTGGCTGAGTTAAAGGCTGTCAACAAATTGCTTGAAGCCCAGCGCTTAGAACAACGTGTTTCCTTTGATATGGAAATGATGGAGGCTACCGGTTCTTGTGCGGGTATTGAGAATTATTCACGTTACTTAACCGGGCGCAATCCAGGTGAGCCCCCGCCCACTTTGTTTGAATATCTGCCAGACAATGCGCTGGTGTTTGTTGACGAAAGCCATGTGACGGTTGGCCAGCTTAACGCGATGTTCCGCGGCGACTTTAACCGCAAGCGCACCTTGGCTGATTTTGGCTTTCGCCTGCCTTCTTGCATGGACAACCGACCAATGCGCTTTGCGGAATGGAATGCCATGCGCCCGCCAACGGTGTTTGTTTCTGCAACGCCTGGCAATTGGGAATTGGATGAAACCCAAGGTGTGTTTGCCGAACAGGTTATTCGCCCAACTGGCTTGACAGATCCAGAGGTGATCATTCGCCCAGCTGAGACCCAAGTGGATGATCTTATTGACGAATGCCGCAAAGTCATCAGCCAGGGCTATCGCGTTTTGGTGACGACCTTGACCAAACGCATGGCTGAAGATTTAACTGAATACGCCCATGATCAAGGCTTGCGGGTGCGCTACATGCATTCAGATATCGACACCCTGGAGCGGATTGAAATTATCAGAGATTTACGTCTTGGCGCTTTTGATGTGCTTATTGGCATTAACCTGCTGCGCGAAGGCCTGGACATTCCAGAATGTGCGTTGGTGGCTATACTGGATGCTGACAAGGAAGGGTTTTTGCGCTCAGAAACCTCGCTTGTGCAAACCATTGGCCGGGCGGCGCGTAATGCAGACGGCCGGGTTATTCTTTATGCTGATAAGATTACAGGCTCGATGCAACGCGCGATCGATGAAACGGAGCGTCGCCGGGAAAAACAAATCGCTTACAATAAAGAGCACAACATTACCCCAGAGACCATTCGCAAGACCATTGATGACATCCTTGATAGTGTTTATGAGGGGGATCATGTCACCGCGGACAAAGGCGAAGCGCAAGGGGCCACAGCCACTGTGGGCCATAATTTTGAGGCCATCTTGCAAGATCTTGAGAAACGTATGATTGAGGCGGCTGAAGATCTAGAGTTTGAAGAAGCAGCGCGCCTGCGCGATGAGATAAAGCGGTTGAAAGAGCAAGAGTTGCTGGTGGCCAATGACCCGCTGGCCAAAAGTTTTAACTCTGATGACTTAACTGCCCCAGGCTCTGAATCTCGCGGTCGCAAAAACAGTTTGGATGAAATGGGCCCAGATGGGGAGCGCCCAGAAATTTGCGGTAGCAAAACCAATCGGAAGCCCAAAAGGGCGCGCTCCAGCGGGGGCAAACCTGGCACGCGGACCAAAAAGGGGAAAAGCCATCGAAGTGGGCTCTAAATAAAAAAGCAGGCCTTACGAGGCCTGCTTTTTTATGGTTTTCAAAACACCTTTTTCTTTATTTGGGTGCAAATT
>JANQQH010000240.1 GCA_028285025.1 Hyphomicrobiaceae bacterium
CAATAACGATTTTTTTGACGCGTCCTGCAATGTCACTCATTTTTCTGCCTCGCGATTATATAAAGGTCTTTTCATTTAAAAAGCCTTCGGATGATGAATTAATAAACGTCCAAAGGCTTCGCTCATCAATCAAGGGGATGATAAAGTGCCACTCTTTTCTAAAAGCCAAGAGGACCTTAGTTTCTGCCCGTTGAGTTTGTCTCAAATTTTTTAAGGACTTTACGGCCCTTTTGAGTGTTCTGACTACTTTATAGGTTTAGCAAAATCAATTTAAAAAATACAATTTAGGTCCTATAATTTGTTTTTGGTGATATTTTTTGTTTATTGTTAAGTTAAATGGGCTGTTTTTCACCACCAGCCCCTTTCTAGCCAACCAGCTAGCATCATTCTACACTTTCTGCAAGGGGTGTTTGGATGTGCGGCCAAGTATAAGTGCTTTACACCATAACCATGCCTCCATTGATGTGCAAAGTTTGCCCCGTCATGTATTTTGCTTCTTCAGAGGCTAAATACAGCACAGCACTGGCAATATCTTGCGGTTCACCAAATGTGCCAGAAGGAATGGCCTGAGCTATTTGTTCCACTTGTTTTTCATTGAGTTCATCAGTCATTGGCGTGGCAATAAAGCCAGGCGCAATACAATTCACAGTAATACCGCGCGGGGCCACTTCACGGGCCAAAGATTTCGACATACCGATAAGACCAGCCTTACTGGCCGCATAATTAGGCTGGCCAGGATTACCGATGATACCGCTAATAGAAGAAATATTAACAATCCGCCCTGACCTTGCCCGCATCATCCCGCGCAAGGCTGAGCGCATAAGAATAAACGAAGCGGTTAGATTAACAGCAATAACGTCATCCCACTCTTCATCCTTCATTCGCATGAAGAGATTGTCTTTGGTAATGCCAGCATTATTAATAAGAATATCAAGCTTGCCCATAGCCTCTTCAGCTTGGCCCACAAGCGCGCTCACCGCATCTTTGTCAGAAAGATTACAAGGGGTCACATGCACCCGCTCGCCAAGTTCATCAGCGATTTCATCTAGTTTTTCTTTTCTCGTGCCAGAAATTGCAACAGTTGCCCCTTGGGCGTGCAATGTTTGTGCGATAGCTTTGCCAATGCCCCCGGACGCACCAGTAACAAGAGCGGTTTTATTGGTAAGATCAAACATAAAAGGGTCTTTCTTTAATTGATTTAAGTCTTTGTGGTCTGAATGGTCTTTAACAAACTTAGTCTGTCAAAGCCGGACCGGATTGTTGAATATCTTCAGCTGAACCAATTGAAAGCGCCTCCAGGCTGCGTTCAATGCGCCGTGCAAGCCCGGTGAGCACCCGACCAGAGCCAACCTCATAAACACTAGTCACACCATTGGCAGCCATAAAGGCAACACTTTCGCGCCAGCGCACGCGTCCCGTAACTTGCGCAACAAGCCCATCACGAATTTCCCCCGCTTCTTGAATGGGACTGGCTTTGGTATTGGCAACCAAGGGTACGATTGGGTTGTTCATGTGCGTATTTGATAAGGCATCTTTCATTGCATCAGCTGCCGGTTGCATCAAAGAACAATGGAACGGAGCGCTCACATCAAGCAAGACAGCCCGTCGCGCACCAAATTCGGGCGCTAACTCAACAGCCCGTTCAACAGCTTGCCTATTACCAGACAAAACAACTTGCCCCGGTGCATTATCATTGGCCGCCGTACACACTTGCTCTTGCGCTGCTTTTTCAGCCAATTTTTCAGCCTCGTCCAAATCGAGACCCAAGAGAGCAGCCATAGCTCCTTCATTAACAGGCACCGCTGCCTGCATGGACTTACCGCGAATAGCAAGCAACTGAGCGGTATCTTTTAAAGTGAATGTCTTAGCTGCTGCCAAAGCAGAATATTCCCCCAAAGAGTGCCCAGCCACATATTTAACCGTTTTGGCCAAATCAAAACCAAATTCGCTCTCCAAACAGCGCATCACCGCAATGGAAACCGCCATAAGCGCAGGTTGAGCGTTCTCAGTCAGGGTTAATTCGTCTGCAGGGCCTTCCCACATAATCTTGGACAAGCTTTTGCCCAGCGCATCATCAACCTCTTGGAAAACTTCACTGGCAACAGGGTAACTTTCTGCCAGCTCTTTGCCCATGCCAACTTGTTGACTGCCTTGCCCTGGAAATGTAAATGCAATAGCCATGCGACCTCTTTTTCAATTTCAATGATCTTTGTTAAGTCAAGGGGGTCCCCCAAATGGGGCAGCTTTGTTTTAATTTGCGCCCTTTTAATCGCCTCTTACCTTAAAAAGCAACCCTTTCCTGCCTCTTTTGTTAAAATTTTGGCCCGATTTAGCGCCTAAACCGAAAAAATCCTTTGCAAATTGACAGTTTCTTTTTTATACATCCCCTTTCAAATCATTCCAGTTGAAGGCTGAACGGAAGGGCCCTTTTTGGGGCTTAAGAGTTAGGCAATCCCATCTCGCTTCCCGTGTCTTCACACTTTCGGGTCTGAAATGAATAGCAATCGTTTGTTTTTCATTTCGTTTATGAGCCTTTCTGTAAGGGCTCGTTAAGCGGCTCTGCGCTGGGGGATTTGAAACGATGTTAAATTGACAGAAAGGCTATAACTCATGCCCCTTTATGAGCATGTGCTCCTTGGTCGTCAGGAGCTTTCAACCCAACAAGTTGATCAACTGGTTGATGAATTAAAGACGATTATTGAAAAAGATGATGGCAAGGTGACCAAAACAGAATATTGGGGCCTCAAGCCAATTGCTTATAAGATTAAGAAAAACCGCAAAGCCCATTATACGCTCTTGAACATTGATGCACCCGCATCTGCCGTTGCTGAGATGGAGCGGCAAATGAGCATTTCATCTGACATTTTGCGCTTTATGACGGTTCGTGTTGAAGAACATGAAACAGCACCTTCAGCAATGATGCGCAAAAATGACCGCGATGACCGTCGTCCAAGACACCGCGATAACAATCGTGATAACAACGAGCGATAAGGAATAGTCTCATGCAAAATATTGCACAATTGCCAGTGCGGCGCCCTTTTCATCGCCGTCGTAAAACATGCCCTTTCTCAGGAGATGGCGCCCCAAAAATCGATTATAAAGATGTAAAGCTGCTACAACGCTTTATTTCAGAGCGCGGCAAAATTGTCCCCTCGCGGATCACAGCCGTTTCAGCCAAAAGACAAAGAGAATTAGCCCGCGCCATTAAGCGTGCTCGTTTTCTAGGCCTTTTGCCTTATATCATCAATTAAGGTTTAAAATCTGGCAGTTTATATTGCCAGGTTCATTGTTTAATTTGGTTGGGCACTTTTAAAATAAAAAGGCTCTAACCGCGAAAGCGGGACAGCTATTTGGGCAAGAATGATTGCCCCTTTTGCTTCTCCCCTTTCATAACGCTTTAATTTTTAGGAGATTTGTTATGGAAGTGATCCTTCTTGAACGTATTCGCAAACTGGGCCAGATGGGTGATACCGTCACTGTCAAAGACGGCTTTGCCAGAAACTTCTTGTTGCCCCAAGGCAAAGCTTTGCGCGCTAATGAAAAAAACAAACAACGCTTTGAAACAGAGCGCGCTGAACTTGAAGCACATAACCTAGAACAGAAAAGCGAAGCGGCTAAGGTTGGCGAGAAAATTGAAGGCAAAGTGTTCATCGCCATTCGCCAAGCTGGCGACACCGGCCAACTTTACGGCTCTGTAAGCTCTCGCGACATTGCTGATGTCATCACCGAAAATGGTATTCAGATCGACCGCAACCAAGTTCTGCTTAACCGTCCGATTAAAGTTTTGGGACTACACAAAGTTCTCATCAGCCTCCACCCTGAAGTGGAAGTCAATGTTGAGATTAACGTTGCCCGGACTGAAGAAGAAGCTGAACGCCAAGCGCGCGGTGAAGATGTAACGGCACAAGCCGATGAGCCTGAAGAAGAAGAAGAAGCTTTATCAGCTGAAGAGATCTTTGAAGAAGGCGCAGAGCCTGACCAAGAAGGCGAAGCCTCAGCTGAAACAGATGCTGAAGACCAAGCCCAAGAGGCAGCGGACGAAGCTGAGAGCAAAGACTAAGCTTTTAACCTGTTTGAAAACCTTTAAAAGGAGCCTTAATCTTTTTTGCAAAAAGAGTGGCTCCTTTTTTATTGTTTTTTTGCACCAAAGGGTCACACAGATGAAACCACACCATGATCGTTATGACATTGAAGAGCTGAAAACCATTATGGCCCGCTTGCGTGACCCTGAAAACGGTTGCACATGGGATATCAAACAAGATTTTAAGTCCATTGCTCCTTACACCATAGAAGAAGCTTATGAAGTGGTTGATGCCATAGAAAAAAATGACAAAGATGAGCTTTGTGATGAACTCGGCGACCTGTTGTTTCAAGTGATCTATCACGCTCAAATGGCAGATGAAGAAAAATACTTTGAATTTGATGATGTCGTGCATGCCATTTGCACCAAACTTGTCAGGCGTCACCCTCATGTGTTTGGCAACGAAGCTCTTACGTCTGATGAAGAAATTCGGGACATGTGGGAACGGGTCAAAGCCGATGAAAAAGGAGAAGAAAAACAAGACCCTTCCCTTTTGGCTGATATCCCTATTGGCTTGCCAGCAATGACACGAGCGGTAAAGTTGCAAAAAAGAGCCGCTGGTGTGGGCTTTGACTGGCCAGACACTGGCCCGGTGTTAGATAAAATCCAAGAAGAGCTAGAGGAGTTAAAACAAGCCATGCAAACCCCAAAAACAGTTCGTAAAGAAAAAATACAAGAAGAGTTTGGCGACCTTTTGTTTGTCATGGCTAATTTGGCCCGCCATTTAAAAATTGATCCTGAAGCAGCCGTGCGCACGGCCAACAAAAAGTTTATTGACCGCTTTGGCT
>JANQQH010000252.1 GCA_028285025.1 Hyphomicrobiaceae bacterium
ATATCTAAAAAAGGCTCCTCATCAAGACTGGTCAAAGCAATACCCAAATTTGCCGCTTGAATTTCGCTGGTTTTTGAGGTTGGCACACACAACACATCAAGCCCGTCCTTCACCCGCTCGCCCAGCAGATTAATAAACTGTTCAGCCGTTGATCCTGTCCCCAAACCAACTTTCATCCCATCTTCTATTAAATCCACCGCAGCTTGGGCTGCAGCAACTTTATACTCATGAGTGCTCATACCGCTTCTCCTTATAGGTCAAAGGCCGTCAATTTTGGCTCGACTGGTTTTGAATGCTAAGCATATATAGGCCCCATTGGAAACAATAAACACCAATCGCCAATTTTTTGTCTGCAAAATCGCAATCAAAGGATCCATGTTCTTTTCAATACCATAAGCGTTTTTTCCATATTAGCTTTGAATGTCAGATCATTTTATGTCATGAATCAAATCATCCTAACTTTATTGCAATGGCTCATAGTGCTGCGAGCAATGCAAACCTAATGTCAAAATTCTTGAGCTTTCACTTCCATGACAAAACGACCAATGACATTGTGTTTTGATTTAGATGGCACTCTGGTTGATACAGCCCCAGATCTTTTAAACGCTTTGGATAGCTGCTTGCAACAAGCCGGATATGCTCAACCTAATCACGCCCTAATTCGCCCGATTATTGGCTCTGGGGCAAAGGCCATGATCAAACGGGCATTTGAAACTGATCAAAACATTCTAACGTTACCTAATGAGACTGAAATTGACCGCTTATGGCATAATTTTATAGACCATTATACCGCTCACATAGCCGATGAAAGTCGCCCATATCCCGGCGCACTCAAAACCCTCACCACTTTAAAAGAAGCCGGTTATTTATTGGCTGTTTGCACCAATAAACCCATTTCCTTGACCACACCGCTGCTACAAGCTTTAAACCTAACCCCCCTATTTGATGCTGTTGTTGGCATCAACAGCACCCCTTACACCAAACCAGATCCGCGCGTATTGCACAGTACAGTTCAATCAGCCGGTGGTGACATTCAAACAGCCATTATGATTGGTGATAGCAAAACCGACATTGATGCAGCCCGCAATGCCAACATTCCGGTTATCGGTGTTACCTTTGGTTATAGCGAACAACCTATTGAAAGTTTATTACCCGACAAAATCATGAGTGATTATGACGAACTTTTGCTTCTCGTTGACCAGATTATCAATCAGATGGCCTAAGCCCAAGATTTATGAACACCCCATTGGTCTAAATGTAAGGAAAACACTTGCAAAAAGATCCAAATCTTTATCAAATATTAAACAATGATTCGTAAGCGCTGGCTTCCCCAAAAAAATAATGTTTTTACGGGAAAGAGTGTTTGAAATGTATGAGAGTTTTGATCAAACAGATAAACTGCCCGATTAATCATGTGGGGGCCTGATTTCTCAAACGAGGCATATCTTGCACTTTCTGCTCAATACGCCTATGACCAAATACATCGCTATGCGATGGCTAACCATCAAATC
>JANQQH010000255.1 GCA_028285025.1 Hyphomicrobiaceae bacterium
ATCAATTGCCT
Organism: Hyphomicrobiaceae bacterium; assembly: GCA_028285025.1. GTDB lineage: Bacteria > Pseudomonadota > Alphaproteobacteria > Rhizobiales > HXMU1428-3 > HXMU1428-3. The sequence goes on from JANQQH010000255.1 coordinate 12, forward strand.
GTTTAACCAATAAAATGGCGGCGCTCATGGCTGTTTCTATATCTAAATTTGTCGTATCTAGCAAGTGTGCATCTTCAGATTGTACCAAAGGGGCTGAATTTCGTGAGACATCACGCGCATCGCGCCGTTTTATTTCTGCCTCTATCTCATCCAAAGTGACCTGTTTGCCATTGGCGACAAGCTCTTTAAACCGGCGTTTGGCCCGCTCTTTTACAGTTGCGGTGACAAATAGCTTTACATCTGCTTGCGGGCATACAACCGTGCCAATATCGCGTCCATCCAGCACCGCGCCTGGCGTTATTTGAGCAAACTCTCGCTGAAAGCTAAGTAAAGCCTGGCGCACACTGTTCAGGCTGGCAATTTTGGAGGCCGCCTCTCCCACGCCAGGGTCTCGCAAGCGCGGGTTTTCAAGCACTGATTGGTCTAGCTTTGAGGCAAGCGCGGCAACGCTTTGTTCATCTGATAATACAAGTCCTTTATCCAGGGCCAAAAGGGCGATCCCGCGGTAAAGCGAACCTGTGTCAAGATATGCCAGGCCAAAATGATCTGCTAAGCGCCGAGATAGTGTCCCCTTACCAGAGGCTGCTGGCCCATCAACGGCAATGACTAAAACGGATTGATCCATAAATATCTCACGTCCTATTTAAAACGGCAGCCAAGCTTTTCCATAAGCGGAATAAAATTAGGAAAGCTGGTGGCAATCATTGTTGTGTCATCGATGACCATTGGTTGTTTGGCCCCAAGGCTTAATACCAAAAAGCTCATGGCGATCCGGTGGTCCATATGGGTTTTCACAAAGCCGCCCCCTTCAACCTGGCCGGTTCCTTGAACAATTAAATCATCGCCTTCACTATCACAGCTAATAGAGGCTGCTTGTAAACCATCTTGCGTTGCGCTGAGCCGGTCACTTTCTTTCACGCGCAATTCGCCTAAATCACACATGCGGGTTTGGCCGGTTGCAAACCCTGCAAGGCAGGCCAGCATGGGATATTCGTCAATCATAGATGGGGCACGCTCAGCTGGTACGGTGACCCCTTTTAGCTGGCTGGTGCGCACCCTAATATCGCCAATGGGTTCACCATTTTCCTCTCGCTCATTGATAAAGGTGATGTTTGCACCCATCTCAGCCAAGGTTTGGTAAAAACCGGTGCGTGTTGGGTTTAGCAATACCCCTTCAATGGTGATGTCACTGTCAGGGCATATCAAGGCCGCCCCGGTTAAAAAGGCAGCTGAGCTGGGATCGCTCGGCACAATCACAGGTGCCCCTTTTAGTTCCGCGTCACCCTCAATGGCAATCAGGCGCTTATCTGCTTCAAGTGTCACTGTTAGCTTGGCGCCAAAATAGCTTAGCATCCGCTCGGTATGATCGCGTGTGGCTTCTTTTTCAATCACTTGGGTGATGCCGGGGGCAAACAAGCCGGCGATTAAAACAGCGGATTTGACCTGAGCTGAGGGCACGGGCAATTCATAAGTCATTGGCAGGGTGCGTGAGGGGCCGATTAACGTGAGGGGCAAATGATCATACTCTTCATGCCAATCCAGTCCCATTTGTGAAAGGGGGTCTAAAACACGCCTCATTGGGCGCGATGATAAGCTTTCATCGCCAACAAATTTTGCCTCAAAAGAATGGCCGGCAATCACTCCCATCATTAAACGGGCCGCAGTGCCAGAATTGCCAAAATCAAGCGGGCCTGAAGGGGCTTGTAAACCGCCTACGCCAAGGCCGCGCACGCGCCAGTGCCCTTCACCGAGCTGTTCAACATCAGCACCCATCTGGCTTACCGCTTTGGCTGTTGCCAAGACATCATCAGCTTCTAACAATCCTGTGATTTCAGTTTCACCTATGCTTAGTGCCCCAAAAATAAGGGCGCGGTGAGAAATAGATTTATCACCCGGTACGCGTACAGAACCAGATAAGCCAGAAGATAAAAGCCCAGAAAGTGCTTGTGCCATAATCGATTTAGGATCCAAAAATAATTTATGAAACGCCATGGATATACGTTGCCAATGGCGCTGCGTCTAGTTGTGATTGGTACTTTTAAGATCACACAGGCAAAAAACATCTGGCAAAACTTTAAAAATTTTAACAAATAGCTCAAAAACAGCTTTGACAGAGCGCCAACAATCGTGCAAAGGAGGTGGTTTCATTTAAAAGAATTAGTTTTGAGGGCTGATATGGCTGATATGGCTGAAAAAGCAAAACGTGGCACCAAACGGGTGTGTAGCGGTTGTGGTGCGAAATTCTATGATCTTAATCGCGACCCGGCAATTTGTCCTATGTGTGAAACGGTCTTTGAAATCAAAAAACCTGAACCTAAGCCTAAGAAGGAAGAAGTTCGGGAAGAAAAACCTGAAACCAAGCCTGAAACGGAAGATGAAGCTGCAATCTTGGAGACGGAAGATGATCTTATCGATATTGATGATGATGATGAGACCATTACATCTACTGAAGATGATGATACTTTCTTGGAAGTTGAAGACGAATCTGAAAATGCTGTGACCAGCATCATACCAACGGGCGGTGTTTCCAAGGATGAAGAGGGCTAAACCTTCTTTTTGTAAAGATTGTGTTTATGAAAATTGCATTTAGGGGCTTGCTTTTTTTGTCTCAAGCTCCTAAAAGCGCCCAATCTAATCGTCAATTTTAGAATAAATGGACATGACAAAACCCAATTTGCGGATTATTTTAAATTTAAAGTGATCTGAAATTATTAGGGGCTATAGCTCAGATGGGAGAGCGCTTGCATGGCATGCAAGAGGTCGGCGGTTCGATCCCGCCTAGCTCCACCAATATTTTTCATTTTATGCCCGATCACGTTGCCTGCCGTAAACTTCATTAGAATGTATTCATACTGATATTAAGGCTAGAGCTTTTCACTTAAAAGTGGAGGCAAATTTTTGTTAAAAAGCTTTAGGTCGGTTTTTATTTAAGCCAGGAAATGTAGCCTGCGTTTTTTGGTGCCTCGTGTTTCTGCATCCAAGAGACTGTATATCGGGGATCGTTCTCAACGCGGCTGGCGTGGGTTACAGTTCGCGGCACATAATTACTTAAATCTTCAGTTGAAATTATGTGTAATAATGCAATCAAAAAAGAGAGCGTTTTTTTGGAAATAGGGAACGGGTACATAAAGGATGGTTTTTCCAAAACTGGTTGCCAGTTTTGCTTTAAACTGCCAATTGTTTACTCATAGAAAAAATCCTGATAAGGAAACAATAGGAAGTGAGAATGAAAAACGCATATTTTTCTTTAATAGCCCTTACACTCACTTTAGCTCTATCAGGGATAAAGACAGCAAATGCTAACCCTGATATTAAAGATGGAGCGATCAAAGTTTTGATTAACTTTAAAACAAATTGTAACTTACAAAGTCTAACCCGTGAAGTCACAAAAAATAACGGCCTCAAATTTAATGTTAAATGCTCAGATAAAACATTTTACCCTGATGGGCTGATTGTGCTTTGCCCTATTCGCGATGTTGATACGAGTTGCCAGATTATGACAAAGCCCAAAAGCTTTAAGCTTCTAAATCTCATCTACGGCCCTATGAGTAAAAGGGTTCATGATTCTGACGAACAGAAATAGTATAGGTCTTGTCCTGGCCCTATTCCAAGTTCGAATTATATATGTGGATTCAGCTCTTAAAGTTTAAATAAAGGTTCATCAATCAAAAAAGCACATCTTAAAAATCAAAAAATAAGCATTTTAAAGCCAAATCAGACTATATAGACTATATACTTATCCAAAAAGACAGATGAGGGGATAAGCAGTGGCAAGCCCACAAGAAACTATGCTGGTTAAAGATGCTTTGGTGTTTTTATTTGCCGCAGGCATTATTGTTCCGGTGTTTAGAAAATTGCACTTGCCGCTTGTGGTTGGCTTTGTCATTGCTGGCATCGGGCTTGGTCCTTTTGGCTTGGCTTCTTTTATTCAAGAAGTTCCTTTTTTAGCCTACATCACCATCTCAGATCAAAAGGCGGCCCACACATTTGCTGAACTGGGTGTGTTGTTCTTGCTGTTTAAATTAGGGCTGGATTTTTCATTTGAAAAATTATGGCAATTACGTCATTTGGTTTTTGGCGCTGGGGCGCTACAAACCAGTTTAAGCGCTCTGATTATTGGCCTGCTTGCTTATTGGTTTGGCTTTACTGCGCTGGCTGCCATTATTGTGGGGCTGGCGCTTGCTTTGTCTTCAACGGCCATTGTCTCTCAATTGTTGATTGATCAACGCAAATTAACTCAGCCTTTGGGGCGCGCTTCCATTGCTGTGTTGTTGTTTCAAGATTTATTGGTTGCCCCCATCCTTATCTTTATCGGGTTTGCTAGCACCAATGATGATGGCAGCCTTACCACAATCATCATCCGCGCCCTTTTGGAAGGGGCTGGTGCGCTGATGATCATTTATTTGCTTGCCAGATATTGTTTGCGCCCGGTTTATCATTTGGCGCTTGAAACAGGAGGGCGAGATTTGCTCATGGCGCTGACCTTGTTCACTGTGATTGGCGCGGCTGGCCTAACCGCAAGCGCTGGCCTTTCGCTTGGCTTGGGGGCTTTTTTGGCTGGTCTTTTGGTTGGTGAAACTGAATTTAAGCACCAAATCGACGTCGATCTGGATCCGTTTAAAGGCTTGTTGTTGGGGCTATTTTTCATGACGGTGGGCATGGGGATCAACTTGCAGATTATTGTTGAGAACGGGCTGTTTATCTGCGGGGCATTATTGGCGCTTCTGGTTTTCAAAGCTTTGATTGCGTTTCTAGCCATTGATTTGATGGCGCAAAAAAGCCGGGAAACGGCAATTGAAGCGGCCAGTTTGCTGGCCCCGGCAGGTGAGTTTGCTTTTGTGATATTAGCCGCTGCCACTTTGGGCGGTGTTCTTACCCCAGAGCAAGCGATGCCGATTGCTGCCATTGCTGGGTTGTCTATGTTGCTTACCCCGCTCACCGCTTATTTGGGCCGCTTGGCTGCGACCCGTTTGTGCCCGAAAGCGCCCAGCTCTTATGCGTTGACAGACTATGCAGATTTGGAAGGTCATGTGATTATTGCCGGCTTTGGTCGGGTTGGTCATGCTGTGGCGCGCATTTTGAAAACGGAACAAGCTGATTTTGTTGCGCTTGATAACAGCGCTGCACTCGTCTCGTCCAGGCGCAAGCAACATACCAAGGTTTATTATGGTGATGCCTCGCGCCCGGAAATATTATCGCGTGCTGGGGCCAATGGGGCGGCTCTTTTTGTTGTGACAGTAGATGACAAAGATAGCGCCAGTGCCATGGTGAAAGCCTTTCGGACCCTTTCTACAACAATCCCTGTGCTTGCTAGAGCGCGCGATGCGGAACATGCCAATGAATTGTTAGAGGCAGGGGCTGATTTTGTTATCCCTGATGCGGTTGAAGCTGGTCTGCAATTGGCAGGGCGGGCGCTTGAACAATTTGGGTTTGATCGAAAGTCTGTGCTTAGCCGGTTAGATCTTGAGCGTGAGGCCGAATATGAGCGCGGGACGAAAGCGGGGATGAAGCTGGTGGAATAGGTCCTGAGCCTAAGGTGCCTTGAAACCTTCTTTTGTACTTAGCCCCTATAAATGGAAGGTTGCTACTGCTTATCCTTTTGCGTTAGGCATCTTTTGTTTTATCCGGTCAACTGAGTATTTTAGTGAATTTTACTTCACTTTGTTTTGTTATCAGGAATATAATAGCCTATTAGAGGGAAGACCATTTTAAGTTCAATAAACGACCAATATTTATATCAAATTGTCAATCAAGAGATGATTAGACTATTTTTTCTCTTGGTTTAGGTGAGTGAAATTAAGGTAACTGGTGTTATGCGTACTGATATGAAGTTGTCTTTGTCCAAACCCCTTGAGGAAATGAAACCTCATTATGATGTGGTCATTATTGGTTCAGGTTATGGTGGTGGTGTGGCAGCATCCAGGCTCTCAAGAGCGGGTTTGTCAGTTTGTGTACTGGAGCGCGGTAAAGAAATAAAACCTGGTGAGTTTAAAACAGGTGCGCTGGCCAATGTGCAAGCTGCGCAAATTAATGGACGTAAAATTCAAATAGGGGATCCAACAAACCTTTATGATTTTCGCTTGGGACAAGACCTTCATGTTATTTTAGCTTGCGGGCTTGGGGGTGGGTCTCTGATTAATTCAGCTTTAGCGCTGCGCCCAGACCTGGATGGTTTGAAGCGCCGCGGCTGGCCTGGGGAACTTTTTCAAGGTGATGAACTTGAACAAGGGTTTGCGCGTGCCGAAGATATGCTCGGTGTCAACCCATGCCCAAACCCTTACCAGTTTTCAAAATTCAAAGCATTGGATCAAGGAGCCAAACAATTAGGTTTGCGAGCCGAGCCCAAAAACACAGCCATTCACTATGAAGATGGGATTAACCGGGCCAATGTTGCCCAATCAGCTTGTACATTATGCGGTGGCTGTTGGATGGGGTGTAATTCTGGGGCAAAAAATACTGTTACTATTACCTATTTAACTGATGCATTTGATCATGGTGCAGATATTTTTACCTCCCTTAAAGTGCGCTCTTTGGAACAAATTGACCTGCAAGATGAAACCAGTCCGTGGCGTGTCAACTTTATGGACAATAAAGCAAGACGTTTAAGAGAAAAGCTAGGCCTAGCTACAGCCGGAAAGAATGGCTCTGAGTCCTGCCTTTCTTCCTCAAGTGTATCAGCAAATATCGTGATCCTTGCGGCCGGTTCATTGGGCTCAACAGAAATATTACTGAGATCACGTGAAAACGGTCTGTTGCTTTCAGAGCAGTTGGGTCAGAATTTTTCTGCAAATTGTGATGACATTAACTTAGGTGTCAACCAAGCTGGAAAAGTAAATGGAAACGCCCAGTGTCAAGATTTAGACAAAGTGGGTGCCAAGACCGATTTAGAACCAGTTGGGCCTGGCTGTATGGGTTATATACGTTATGACAAAGGCCCCTTTAAAGACAAACCGTTACTGATAGAAGATGGGGTTATGGTTCCTATAATGTCGAAACTGGCACCTATGAAAGCGCTGTTAGCTGGCAAGCCCAAGCGCGCGATGAAAATGTTACGAGATGGCCCCTATAAAGGATTGAGAACTCATATCCAAACTTATTACCTTGTTACTCATGATAGTTCTGATGGGCAATTGGTGC
>JANQQH010000274.1 GCA_028285025.1 Hyphomicrobiaceae bacterium
GGTGTTCAAGGTCACCGATACTCGCAAAAAACTAGGCCAGTTGTTTGTGCATCACGGGCTCGTTGAGAAAGGCACCGCAGCGTTAGGTCAAGCTGTCACCCTAATTGTCGATCATGAGCGCCGCTCCGCCATACGCGCTAACCATTCAGCCACACACTTGTTGCATGAAGCTTTGCGCGAAACCTTAGGCGATCATGTGGCTCAAAAGGGCTCATTGGTGGATGACACACGCCTAAGATTCGATTTTTCCCACCCCAAACCCATGAACCAAGAAGAAATCACTCAAATCGAACAACTGGCAAATGAAATCATTTTGCAAAACGCCCCCGTTGAGACCCGGTTAATGGCCGTTGATGATGCGATTGAGGCCGGTGCCATGGCATTGTTTGGCGAGAAATATGGCGATGAAGTGCGCGTTGTCAGCATGGGAACGGCTTTGCACGGTGAAAGCCAAGCCGAAGTTTATTCCATGGAATTGTGCGGCGGCACCCATGTTGCCAATACCGGCCAAATCGGCCTGGTGCATGTGATCAATGAAGGCGCCGTTGCCTCAGGCGTGCGCCGCATTGAAGCACTAACCGGAGACACAGCGCGCAAACATTTGAGCAATCAAGAACAGTTGGTCAAAGACTTGGCCGCCTCCTTAAAAGTGGCCCCGCATCAATTGTTAGAGCGCGTAGATAGCCTCATGGCAGAACGCCGCCAACTTACAACCCAAGTCTCAGACTTGAAAAAGAAAATGGCCATGGGAGGCACAGGCTCCAGCACCCAAGAAATTGAAGATATTGCCGGTATTGCCTTTTTAGGCAAAGTGATTGAAGACCTACCAGCCAAAGAGTTACGCTCAATGGTTGACGCAGGCAAAAAATCTGTGGGCTCTGGCGTTGTGGTAATCGTTGGCACATCTGATGGCAAAGCTGGCATTTCAGTTGGCGTCACAGATGACCTAACCAACAAACTAAGCGCAGTGGATTTGGTCCGCATAGGCAGCTCAGCCCTTGGCGGCAAAGGCGGTGGTGGGCGCCCCGATATGGCCCAAGCTGGCGGCCCCGATGTAAGCAAAGCACAAACAGCGGTTGATGAAATTAAGTCAGCTTTGATAGCCTCTTAACTGATGCACAAAGCTTATATTCTCTTGTGCTCTCATTAGCTATTACTTTGGATGTGCCAAAAGGTTAAGACAAACAGGGGAAATACCTAAACTCCAAACTCTAAACGAACTTGCAGTAGATCTCCAGGGGCAATATTGGCCTGCAAACACACTTTATGTTTAATCGGTAGCAAATAAATACCTTGCCTTTTATCCGGAAACAAAGAGGTAACCCAGCTAACACCTTTTAAGCAAGCACACACACGAACAGACCCCCATGCATGTTTAGCTTCATAAGCAAGAAATTTTATGTCCTGAGAAAGGTCTTTCGACAATTTAACAAAATGCCATCTGCCTTTCTGATTGAACCAAACTTTTTCTTGTATCTCAAAAACGTTTGTTGCACTCATGTGAGCTGCCTTTGTAAAGCTTCCTACAAATGGCGACTGTTCTTTAAGTCTTGGATCGACCACAAATGAGTATGGACCTTTTATCTTTGGCAAAGAACCCCAGCTTAGGACAGACAAAGCGTGTCCACTCATTTGGTTATTACGTTTCTGTAGAACTCAAAACAGCAGACTTCCGATCATATAAAGAACAAATCATCCAAAATCTAAGGTAGCATACGACAAACATTTTTTGAACGCAAAAAACGTTTTTTAACGTTTTTTCATAATTTGAAAGAAAATTATCCATCTACTTAAAGATGAATTTAAGAAATTAAGGTGCGAATGATTTGTAGCACTGTTCCTCGCAACATGATCTGTTCCCCATCGACAGATAAAGCCGTTTTAACGTTCTGGTCACTGCTCACAGCAATCGCATTGGGCGGTTCATAAATACGAAATTCGGTTCGCGCTGTACCTGCCATGTCATCATAAACATTCAAACAAACCATTGCCCCTTTTTCAGCAGGAATTTTATCCGACGTAACAACAATATCACCAGGAAAAACACCCCTCAGGTTAAGCTCATTGCCAGACACAATGAAAAAACCAACATCATTACGCCCTTTGTAAAGTTGCTTGATGTCTTCTAGTGCATTGTTTTTATTTGATTTGTTTCCGTTGGATTGAGTGCCAGGGTCTGCCATCCCAAAACCGGCGCCCTCATTCCAATCGTTTAATGGAACAATCTTTGAACCGGATAAACGAAGAACCTCGGCAGGCAAAATAGGCGGTTCACCCTTGCCAGGCAACACATCTAATAGCTTTTCAACCAAGTCATAAGGAAGGTATTTCTTTTTATAAAGCTGGCTATCCTCATAACGTTGATAGCTGGATTGTCCTTTATAACCTAACGCTTTCGCAAGCTTATCCATCGACAAGCCAGCACGTAGCCGCAGCTCTTTTAGTCTGTTTGAAACATCACTTCCCATGAAGGTACTATGCTAAAACTAAGCAACGAAATCTGCGTTAGATTTTGTAAGCATACAGATCATAGGAAACATTAATTTTGAAAGATTTTTTCAGCTAAAACACATTTTATCAGACCATAATCATAGCGCTCATCAAGCGCTTCAAAACAAGGTTTTAACAGACCCGTTTCCAATGTATTTTGTTCCTCTAAAGTTTGATCAATCTGTGAAATCGTCTGCTCATCAAGCTCATCAATAATTTCAAGATCAATAACACCCATTTCGATTGCCTCCGCCATATGGCCATAAATTGTACTCAACTTTAAATTGCGGGTCTCAGCAATCGCTTGTAGCTTATGCCCTTGATGTACTAACAAAAGACTTTGCTTAACGGTCTCAGAAAGTTTGTTGTTCAACACATTAATCACAGGCGTTTGCTCAATAATATCTAAAAATTGCTGGCCATAGCGAGAAATTTTTTGCGCCCCTAAACCAGAAATATCATAAAGCTCTTCAACAGATTTAGGGCGCGCGCCAACCAATTCATAAAGGGTGCGGTTATGGCAAATCACATAAGCGGGCACTTGCTGTTCTTCAGCAAGGCGTGTACGCAAAGCAACCAAAGCTTCCCACAAAGGCATATCAGCAACCCCAATTTTGGTTGAGACCTCACTTTTTTCTTTGTCTTTCTTGATCGACTTGCGCAAACGGCGCAATTCAAACGCCTGTTCTCCTTTTAACAAAGGACGACAGGTTTCAGAAAGCTTGAGCCCGCCATAAATGTCCATGTCAGAAATTAAAAAACCTTGCGCGATTAATTGCCTAAAAACACTGCGCCATTCTTTATTGCTAAGCTCTTGCCCAATGCCGAAGGTTGAAACTTGGTCATGCCTGTTTTGTACAATCCGTTCATCCGCTTTGCCCAGCAATACTTTAATTAAATAAGAAACCCCAAACCGTTGCCCTGTGCGGTAAACAGTGGAAAGTGCCTTTTGCGCCACTTCCACACCATCCATTGTCTCAGGGGGAAACAAGCAATTGTCACAATTCCCGCAAGGCTCTTCCAAATGTTCACCAAAATAAGACAATAACCGCTGTCTTCGACAGTCTGTGGCTTCAAACAATCCCAATAAAGCATCAAGCTTTTGGCGCTCTAACAATTTTTGCTGATTGGAAGCGTTAGAATTATCAATCCATTGTTGATAGGTAATCACATCATTCAGGCCGTAAGCCATCCAGCTGTTGGCCGGTTCCCCATCTCGCCCGGCCCGGCCTGTTTCTTGGTAATACGCCTCAATTGATTTGGGCAAATTTAAATGGGCCACAAAGCGCACATCAGGCTTATCAATGCCCATGCCAAACGCAACTGTAGCCACCATGATAATTCCCTCTTGGCGCAAGAACCGGTCTTGAGCTTCACGCCGTGTTTGTGGATCAAGCCCAGCATGATAAGCCAAGGCAAGCCGGCCCTTGCTATTCAGCCAGGAGGCAATATCTTCAGTTTTCTTGCGTGATAAGCAATAAATAATTCCAGCATCTTGTGGGTGCTCATCTTTGATAAAGCGCCAAAGCTGGTCTTTTGGGTTGCCTCCCTCACTAATCATGTAACAAATGTTTGGCCGGTCAAAACTGGCAATGAATTTTTGCGCATTTGAAAGCCGCAATTGTTCAATGATCTCTTGGCGTGTTTTTTCATCTGCCGTGGCGGTCAGGGCGATGCGTGGTACATGGGGAAATAAATCAGCCAGTTGCGAAAGCTGGCGATATTCAGGACGAAAATCATGCCCCCATTGCGACACACAATGCGCTTCATCAATCGCAAACAAAGATAAATCAGCGCTGGCTAACAATTGCGTCATTGATGAAGAGAGCAAGCGCTCAGGTGCAACGTATAATAAATCCAGTTCGTCGTTTAGCAATTGTTCCCTGACAACAGCTTGTTCAGGTAAACTTTGTGTTGAATTTAAAAAAGCTGCTCTTACCCCCAAAAGCTTTAAGGCATCCACTTGGTCTTGCATAAGCGCAATAAGCGGGGAGACAACAACACCAGTGCCAGAGCGAATAAGGGCCGGGATCTGATAACATAAAGATTTCCCACCCCCCGTTGGCATAAGCGCCAATACATCGCCGCCGCCAATCAGCGTTTCGATAATGTCACGCTGATGACCACGAAAATCATCATATCCAAAAACTGTTTTAAGAAGCTCTCCCGCCTTATCCATACCCCAGCCATATCATAGCCTGATATAAAAAACGACAATCTTGAAAGCGTTATCCCAAACACGAAAGTGAAATAGAATTGTACAAGACAAAGAGGGATAAATGCGAGTCAACAAAAGATTATTCTATGGTCAAGAGCGCCTGAAGCTTGCTTGCATTCGGAATGGAATCTGCCAATGTATATTTCCCAAGTACGCTTAAAAAATTATTGCGCGCTTCAAACATGATACGCTGAACACCGCAAGCACCAATTATTTTACAATTATTATAAACAGGATCAAGACAGGAAACGAGATTGAAATCTGGCTCCATTTTCTCTACAACATCCCTTAAATTAATATCTTCAGGCAAGCGCGCTAAACGCAGACCACCATTACGACCACGCTCACTAAAAACAAATCCATGATGAACCAGTTCTTGCGCAACCTTCATCATATGATTTTTAGAAATATCATATTGTTTTGAAATATCACTAATTGTAACCAATTGATCTTGCTTTAAGGCCAAATAAATAAGCGTCCTAATGGCAAAGTCTGTGTGTAATGTTAAGCGCAAAAGAGCACTCCCAAATCGGGTAAAATCTATTTTAAAAAAGATACTGGCAATATAATCACGAATTCTAAAAAAACAAAAACAATTCATTTATAAGGCGTGAATGCGTTATGCGGACCGTAACAATATTGTTAATAGCAAAACCTGTCACACGGGTCAGATCAAGACTTTGGTTGACAATAAAAAGCTGTTATGGCATTAAAAGAGCAAATTTAAGGTCAGTCTTGCGCTGGCCTTTCTTTATTTAAGATAGGTTTAAAGGCCCAATATGCAGCGATAAAGTGCCAGTACGCAGCTATAAAGTGTGTATGTAGCCAATAAAGTCTGCGCAGCAATAAAGCTTGACAGGCGGTCTTAGAAATTAAGGTTGAACAATGAAAATTAGAAATTCACTAAAGTCGCTGGCCAAACGCCACCGGGATAACCGCGTTGTTCGCCGTCGCGGCAGACTTTATGTTATTAACAAAACCAACCGCCGCTTTAAAGCGCGCCAAGGATAAACAAAGGTAAATTTATTTTATCCCAACTGGTTTAAAACACAAAAAACCGCTCTTAATAATATCAGAGCGGTTTTTTGTATTTAAAGACAACCAAACAATAAAAAGCTTATCACAAAGCGCCTTTAAGACGTTTTGTCCTCATCGGCATTATCATCAGCACTCAAATGCCCTTCCTCATCAGTATAATGCCCTTTGAGTTGATCAAGCACCGTACCTTCCCAAGGCTCAATCCCCGCAACATAGGCGGCCCGGGCTAATAAATGAGCAGATATAGGCGCCGTAAGTAATAAGAACACCACCGCAGCTAAGGCTTTAGAGGCAACAGAAATATCACCGGCATGAAAGGCAATCGCCACCAACATCAAGCCTGAGCCTAATGTACCAGCCTTACTGGCCGCATGCATGCGCGTAAACACATCAGGAAACCGAATAAGCCCAATGGCGGCAATTAAATTAAAAGCCGCGCCTACAATCAATAAAACGCCTGTAATAATGGTTATCATGATTTTTTCTCTCCGCTAGAGACGGCTATGTTCTTTTCTTCAGGGTCATCACTAAGAAGTTCAGGGCAAGAGGCTTGATAGAGCACAAACCGAGCAAAGGCAGTTGTCGCCAAAAATCCCACAAGCCCTAAGGCAATGGCCATATCAAGGTAAGCGTAAAAACCAGTCAAAATGGTAAAAATAGCGATAAAGCCAATAGCCAACGTCACCAACATATCAAGCGATAAAATCCGGTCAGGCAAAGTCGGACCAAGAATAAGGCGCCCAATAATCAGCAAAAATGACAAAACAATAAGCGAAAAAGAAATAATAATTGCCAAGTCAAAAAATTCTTCTGAGCTCATCGCAGCGCCTCCATAATTTTACGCTCAAACCCATTGGCAATATCGTCTCTCAACTTTTTTGGATCCTCCACATCAATACAATGAATATAAAGCGTTTCATTGTCATTAGAGACATCCACACTCAAAGTCCCAGGCGTTAAAGTGATTAAATTAGCCAACAAGGTAATTTCATGAGGGCGGTCAACCGTGAGCGGAAAAGAAATAAAACTAGGACGATAGGATTGGCGCGGTCTGATAACCAGCCAGGCCACTCGCAATACGGAAAAAAACAGCTCTTTTAAAAACAAACAGATCAAACTGATAATCAACCAAACCCGTTTAAAGTATTTTGTCGTTTGGTGTTGCTCACGCGTAAGCCAAAGCGCCCCGCTGGATACAAAAAAGCCAAATAGTAAGTTTAACAATGAAAAAGAGCCCAGAACCGCACACCAGGCAAAAGCCATCAACACATTAATCAAAAAGAGATTGCTCATAAGGCTCCTCCCAAAACGGCTTCTATATAGGCTACATTGTTCAATAAAGTTTTCGCTCCTGCCTCAGACAAATCAAATAAATAAGCCGGCATAAAACCAATAAGGCTGGCTAAAACCACCAACAGTATAACCGGGATATATTGCAATTTGCGCACACCAGTTAGTTTGGCTTGAGCCGTACTCAAAGCGCTTTGTCCTGCCGGTTGCAATGGGCGCCAAAAGCCAAAAGCATAAGTACGGCCAAGCGCAATCAATGATAAGAGACTATTCAAGATAATAGCTCCAGTGGCCCAAAAGGCTTGTTTGTCGACACTTTCAGAGAGCAGCATGAGTTTGGGCCAAAACCCGGTAAAGGGTGGAAAGCCGGCCACCATAAACACCAGCACCAAAAAGATCAGGCTTAAAATAGGCAAATCTTTTTGTACGCCAGAAAGCTGTAGCAAATCCAAACTGCCGCGATAATGATACACCACACCTGCAGTTAAAAACAAAGCGGTCATAACCAAAATGGAGTGCACCATATAAAATAGGGTCGCGGTTAAAGCCACCTGACTGCCAAAGGAAAGCCCCACCAACATAAATCCAATGCTACCAACCAATAAATAGCTGAACAGTCGGCGCAAATCCGTTTGCACGAGCGCGCCAAGCGCGCCGCAAATCATGGTTGCAATGCCAACATAAAACACAACATCCATCAACCAACTGTCGCCAGCAGGCGGCAAAATAATGGTAAAGGTGCGCATCAAGGCGTAAATCCCAACCTTAGTCAATAAACCAGCAAACACTGCAGAGACGACAATTTTGGGGGTATGATAAGAAGCAGGCAACCAAAAATATAACGGGAAAGCCGCCGCCTTCATGGCAAAAGCCACCAAAAAAAGAATCGAGACAATAACCAAAGGCCCCTCAAAAGCTTTTGCGCCAACAACCTTGCTCAAATCGGCCATGCTAAGTGTGCCATAAAGCCCATAAAGATAACCCGTGGCAACCAAGAAAAGGGTGGTAGCGATCAGGTTTAAAAAGCAGTATTTCACTGCACCATCTAGTTGTTTGGCCTCACCACCCAAAACAATCAGCCCGAATGAGGAAATCAAAAACACCTCAAACCAAACATAAAGATTAAAAATATCACCCGTTAAAAAGGCCCCATTGACCCCAACCAATAACGTCAGCAATAAGGGGTAAAACCCAAACCGACGCTCTCGCCCTGAAATGTCACCCATTGCATAAAGTGCCACACAAAGCACCACCACACTAGAAGTGAGTGTTAAGATCACACCAAGCAGATCAGCTGTAAAAGTAATGCCAAAGGGCGCTAGCCAATTGCCCATTGTCATAGCTTGTGGCCCCAACTCTTTTACCCGCATCAACAACATAAAACTGGTCAAGATGGTGGCAGCAACTGCAATCATGACGACAAAGGGATGCAAGCCCACAGAGCGTCGAAAAATAATTAAAATCGCAGCAGCAAATAAAGGTATAATAACAGGCGCCACAATCAGCCAGTTGATAACTGGTGTTGGGTCGCCAAGCATGGCCCCTTTTGTATTCACACCTTCAAGAGCAGCTATCAGCATGGCTTAATACCCCTTTGGCAATTGAGCCTGGGAAACCGGTTCAGAAAGCCGCATTTCGCCAGTATCATCAGTGCCTGTGCTCTCATATGCACGGTAAGCCAATACCAAAACAAAGGCAAACAAGGAAAAAGAAATCACAATCGCGGTCAAAATCAAGGCTTGTGGTAAGGGGTTAGCAATTGCAGTTTGGCCAGAAACTTGGGCAACACGACTTCCCTCAGCAATAATAGGAGGGACATCTCGTGTAAGTCGCCCAGCCGTAAAAATCAAAAGGTTGACCCCGTTTCCAAGCAAAGCCACGCCAATCAACATCCTGATAAGGCTCTCTGAAAGCAGCAAATAAACACTGGCAGAAAAATAAAGCCCAACAAGTAAGGAAAGATAACTCTCCATTGTTTAAAGTCCTTTCCCTTTAATCTTTTTCTTCCAAAGCCAAGGCAATACAAACCAAAGAACCAACCACAACAAGCCAAACCCCAATGTCAAACAGCAACGGCGTAGACAACGGCAGTTCAACCCCTTTTGCAATTTCCGGAAACCACCATAAACCGGTCAAGTAAGGCACGTCTTTAATGAGCGAAGGGATCCCGCTTAACGCGGCCAAAAACATGCCAAAAGCAGAAATCGAAAT
>JANQQH010000288.1 GCA_028285025.1 Hyphomicrobiaceae bacterium
GATGCGGCGTAAATAGGCGGAAACCCAAATATGTGATTGAAGGCGCATAAAGTGTTTTATATAGACATTTTACAACCGTGCCAACACCAGCGGTGTGCCCAGGGCCTTGTGGATGGCCTCTACAAGCCGGCCAGAAATGCGGCCTGTTACTTGCAAATTATGGTCGCGTTCAAAGGCGCGAATGCGTTTGCGGGTTAGGGGGCCGATGATGCCGTCTGCTTGGCCGGTGTTATAGCCCAGTTTGGTCAGTGCTTTTTGCAACGTGAAAATCAACTCTTGTGAATTTTTGGCCAACTCTTCTGGCTTGGATCTGCGTGCGGGCAGGACAGCTTTGCCTTTGAGTACGCTCAGTAAAGCCTCATCGGCAATGCCGGTTTGCTCAAAGCCTTTATCGAGCTCAAACGCCATAATTGCGGCCTTGGTGGTTGGGCCAATGATGCCATCAGGCTGGCCGGGCCAATAGCCCAGGTCAATCAGGCGAGACTGAACGTCTTTGACAACTGATAATTTTTTATTATTAGAAGGAGCTGCAACCGGTTGAAGGGCTAAAACATCTTTGATTTTAGCCTCTAGCTGTTGTTTGCGCGGAACCGAAGCAACATAAGGGGTATCATGTTGGGAAGGGGGCTTTATGTCTTGTTTTAGGTTTTGCTTTTCTTTCAGGTTTTGCTTTTCAAGTTGCAAGACCAATTCCTGGCCTTGGCTGGCAGATTTAAAGTGCGCATACTTAGTGTCTTGCAAAAACACAGCATTGACGCTTATGCCAGAGGCAAGCCCTAAAAATCCTAAAACACAAAGACGAACAAAAAGCGGTTTCATGGTCCAAAATGTACAAGGTTACCGAACACAGTTAATAGCTTAACCAAAAGGGATAAGCTTCAAAACCAGTATTGATGATCAAGGTAAAGATCAGGTTAATTTATGTGTTAATGGGGCCGTTTTAAGTGGAGGTGATACGCTGAAAGTCAACTGACACTTTCTGGTATAGTGAGGAAATTTTTATTTATTTTCAAACAGCTTTGGAGCGAAAGGGGATAACGGATTGGTTTCCAGTTTCACTTAGGTTTTGTTTTTCTGGGGTTCCGTCTACGATGTTGGCTTTAAGGGGTAGTTCTACACGGACCGTGGTTCCCATACTAAGACGGCTTTCAAGTTTAAATGAACCGTTGTGTAATTCTGCCAACCCCTTTACCACTGAAAGCCCTAATCCTACGCCTTCATGCTCTCGTTTATAAGAACTATCGGCTTGGACAAATGGGTTGCATAGTTTTGGTAAATCTTCAGGAGAGATGCCAATTCCTTCATCAACAACATCTATGAACAGGCTGTTTTCATCGCAAGCTGTGCGGATGGTGATTTGAGTGTCGGTGTTACTAAATTTTATGGCATTGGATAAAAGATTAAGCACCATTTGCTTAACTGCCCGGCTATCTGCATAAATTTCTTTTTGAGGGGCTTGGTAGTCTTGAATGATGTGAATGCTGTTTTCATTTGCCATAGGTTCGATCATATCGCAGCAAGTGGTTAGCAATGGTTCTAGTTTAAACACTTCTGGGGTTATAGTGAATTTACCCACCTCAATTTTTGACATATCTAAGATATTATTGACAACGCTAAGTAGGTGGGTTCCGGCATCATTGATGAGCCGTGCATAATCTGAATATTTTTCATTTTGAATTTTGCCGTAAAGTTCCATGTTCAAAACGTCAGAAAAACCGATTATCGCATTTAAGGGCGTGCGTAATTCATGACTCATATTGGCAAGGAATCTGGTCTTAGCCACGTTGGCGCTTTCAGCTCGTTCTCTGGCTTCAAGAAGGGCAATTTCTTGTGTTTTATGAGGGGTGATGTCCCTGGTTACTGAAATGATTTGTTTTTTTGCTGGATCTTTAGGGTTAGCAATGGATTGGCAACGCATTTCCACCCAAACAAATTGGCTAGTCTCGGTTTCGTGTTCAACACGTTTTAGGCGGAATTCAACATTAACTGAATGAGTTGAGTTACAGCAATTGGAAAGGGCTGTCATATAAATTGGTCGGTCAGAAACGTGAATGTTTTGCAACATACCAGGTCCTAAAAGGGTCTCTGCTTTTTCGCCTATGATTGTTTGAGCTGCTGGAGATACAAAGGTCACCATACCAAGTTCATCATGAACGGTGATTAAATCGGTGGCGTGATCAGCCATTAACCGATATTTGGTTTCACCCTCAATGATTGAATGGCGGGCTTCTTCATGTTTGTTTTGTACGGTTAAGGCTATTGCACTGCCATAAAGTAGAGCGGTTAAGACCCCAAAAAGCACCATAAGTTCTGGGTTGAGCGTTATTTGTTGTGTGTATAACCAATTATAGTGTCCCATGATATATAGGGCTAACAGTGCCGCCAGGCTTCCGAGGGAAGAGATTACTATAATTTTTTTGTTACCCGATAAAGCCGCCTCGATTGGTACGATCACCAGCCAAGGCAAAAGGAAAGACTTTAAGCCACCTGTGAAGCTGGCTCCAACAACGATAAAAAGTGCCAAATTTAATGCAGAAATAAGGTGGGCGGTTACCAAATTACCTGTACGACAAACATAAGCAACTATGGCCAAGGGGGATAGGAACCATAGGAGGACCGCTGCATCAATATAAATGGGAAAATGTGAACGATAAAAATAAAAAGGATAGAGCGCTAACGCCATCAATCCACCCAAAGAGTGAGAGTAGATGAAAGATTGATGTTGCCTTAAAGCTAGTTTGTCTTTCTGAGTGCTTGGATGGAGATAAGGAGCAACTTTGGCAATCAGTTGTTGTTTAATATATGCAAACTTATTCAGGTTCACGTTACTTATAATGCGAATAAAGCGCATCTCCCCATACAGAATACTGATGAATTATGCCAATTTCTTCTTAAAGAAAGATAAAGCGCAGGTTTTTATCTGAATATTTGTAGATTAAAGCAGTCATGATTTGTGTATAGATAGAGATTCAAATCTAATTAAAAACATTAACAATTTATTTATTT
>JANQQH010000291.1 GCA_028285025.1 Hyphomicrobiaceae bacterium
ATGAACTGCTGAGAAGCTAAGCCCGCGAACCTGAAGCAAAAGGTGAAAGTTGCAATGTCGATCCTTCATCTGTTTTTTGGATTTTCAGGCCGCATTACACGGCGGACTTTCATTTTTTGCTTTTTGGCTTTACTGGCCTTAAACTTTGCCCTGACCTACTTGTTTTTGCCATTGTTCGATCTCACTGTGCAA
Organism: Hyphomicrobiaceae bacterium; assembly: GCA_028285025.1. Lineage (GTDB taxonomy): Bacteria > Pseudomonadota > Alphaproteobacteria > Rhizobiales > HXMU1428-3 > HXMU1428-3. The sequence goes on from JANQQH010000291.1 coordinate 193, forward strand.
ACTTATCTTGATGATAAAACACTAAAAAACTGGACATTAGATTCAATTATATTTGGTATATTGTTTTGGCCAGATTTAGCCATTTCCTATAAGCGTTTGCATGACTTGGGAGTTTCAGGAAAAGTTTACGGTGTATTTAGTTTGCTTTGCCTTTCATTTTTCTTTGCGACATCTCAAGAAATTTTCACAAACAACCCATTAGATAATAATGTCTTTCTAATTTGTTTGTTCGCTTTGGTCTTGATTATAGTTGCTTTTTTAGCTGTCATGATTTTCAAAAAAGGCCAGCCTCATGAAAACCGCTGGGGCCCAGCGCCGGTTTAACAACAAAGGGATTGCGTATGACGCTTTACCAACTGTTCTTTCAGTTTTATGGCCGCATTGAGCGCAAGCTGTTTATTTTTTCATTTTTATTTCTATTCTGCTTGCAAATTGCAGCCGCCTCCTGGTTGCTTCAATTTACCGAGCTGACAACCCAAGACTATATAAAGCGGATTTCACCTAAATCGCTCGGCTTTGATCTTATGATCAATGTTCTGTTTATTTGGCCCCAACTAGCCATTGCTGTCAAACGTTTGCATGATATTAGCTGGTCCGGCCTTGGCTATGTTGTCCTTTATTTATCACTCATGTTGCTCTATTTTCTTGGACTAACAGGCGTATTTTCAACAGCACCGCAAGAACACTCCGGCTTTATGGGCGCTGTCGCCATCCTAGGGTTGGCCTCTTTGGTGTTTCTGATGGTGATGGTATTTATGCCTGGCACGCGCGGAGAAAATCAGTATGGACCTGATCCGTTGTAAATAATGATTGAATAAGGAGGGTTTCATGCCTTTAATTTCTCCCTTTTTTAGTTTTCACGGACGAATTACCCGTCGTACATTTTGGCTTGGCCTTATTATCCTAACCGCAGCCAGCCCCTTTGCCTTTTCAACCCTTCTTTCATCAGACCCGATTGCAGACCTTGTTGCCAATGTGCAAAAGTTTGGACTAAAGGGTTTAATTTGGTCTATTGCATTGATTTTTTGCATGGCCGCTTTGCTAACCAAACGGCTGCATGATCGCAACAAAACCGGCCTTTATGCCGTATTGTTTTATGGCCCAGCCCTCTTGCAAGCCTTACAATTTTATGGCGGGGTTTCACTTGATTTAAGCTGGCTGTCTTGGGTGCAAGATTGGGGCTGGCTTATCGGATTAGAAATGGCCGCAGTTGGCCTATGGTTTCTGGTTGAACTTGGCCTTTATGGACCTGTGGATCCAAACAAATATGGGCCAGACCCCAGAAATGATTAAATTTGAATGATTGAAATTTATAAACAAGGTTTAGCTTTATAATGAGTGATGCAGCGGTTGCCTTTGCCCAAAAACTAATTCAGTGCGAAAGCGTCACCCCTATTGAAGGAGGCGCGCTTGATTATTTACAAGAAGTTCTGGAAGGGGCTGGGTTTGAGTGCCATCGCTTGCCCTTTCAACAAGATGGCACGCCAGATGTTGATAACCTTTATGCCCAAATCGGCTCTGGAGCCCCGCACTTAATGTTTGCCGGCCACACAGACGTGGTTCCACCAGGCGATTTAGAGCTTTGGACACACCCACCCTTTGCGGGCGTAATTGAAAATGGCTTTCTTTACGGCCGCGGGGCAGCAGATATGAAAGGCGGCATTGCTTGCTTTTTGGCTGCCACCCTTGATTATATTCAACAAGGTGAGTTTGCCGGTACCCTGTCATTTCTCATCACAGGCGATGAAGAAGGCCCCGCAATTAATGGCACAGTGAAAATGCTGGACTGGCTAAAACAGCAAGGCATTAAACCAAGCCACTGCATTGTCGGGGAACCAACCAACCCCAATTATGTCGGCGAGGCGATAAAGATCGGGCGACGTGGTTCGTTAAATGGATGGCTCAACGTTTCAGGCAAGCAAGGGCATGTGGCCTATCCACATTTGGCCAGCAACCCAATTGATGGCATTGCT
>JANQQH010000022.1 GCA_028285025.1 Hyphomicrobiaceae bacterium
GTTTTTTAAGATATGTGTTTACATGACGCCATAGATGCGTCTTTTTTTATGTCTGGTGTATCCAGAGGGACGGCAAACCGACTGGGTGTCACTGACAACACCAGATATAACCCCACCCATTGCCCTTAGAGAGTGGGGCCCAGTTTAGCCGTCAGTAGCTCAAATGGTAGAGCAAATCTCTTGTAAAGATTAGGTTGCCGGTTCAAGTCCGGCCTACGGCTCCAAGTTTCAAGCGGCGGCGCTGTTAGATGTAAGTGCAAAATCTATTTTAAGCCAAATAAAACCAATTTCAGTTCAGGACGCCAAGCACAGCGGCACCAGGGTTACACCTCTACGCTCTGTGAGCGCTTTCTGTTTGTGCGTCCTGGAGCATATAGAGGAGAAAAAATGAAATTAATCAAGATTAATCAAGAAAATCAAGATGGCTGTCCACGGCGGTAAGAGAAAAGGCGCTGGCCGTAAAAAGGGCGCTGTGACACAGGCAACTAAAGAGATTAAGGCTTTAGCTGGCCAATACTCAGAGCATGCCATTGCAGTGCTTGTTGAGCTAATGGAAGACGAAGACACACCAGCGGCAACAAGGCGGGCTGCAGCGGCTGATATTCTTGACAGAGCGCATGGTAAGCCAGCCCAGGCCATCACAGATCCTGATGGCAACAAACTAATGTTCCCAGATAAAATAGAGGTCGTCCTTGTCAAAGCTAAGGGTTGAGGTTCCAGAGGCGTTACAGCCTTTGCTTAAGCCTGGACGTTACAAGGGTGCCTATGGGGGCCGCGGTGGAGCCAAGTCACATTTTTTTGCTGAGCAAATGGTGATTAGAAGCTTTAGCCAGACCACAAGAGCTGTTTGCATTCGGGAAGTTCAAAACTCATTAAAAGAAAGTGTGCGCCAACTTATCATAGATAAGATAGAAAAGTTTGGCCTGTTGGAATTTTTCCAAGTCTTGGACGCTGAAATAAGAGGCAAAAACGGCTCGCTTATCATCTTTAAAGGCATGCAAGCTTATTCAGCCGATAGCATTAAATCGCTTGAAGGCTATGACATTGCATGGGTCGAAGAGGCTCAATCACTTTCACATGTTTCTCTAAGGCTATTAAGGCCCACAATTCGTAAAGAGGGCTCTGAGCTTTGGTTCTCATGGAACCCACGCCATAAACGTGACGCTTGCGATGAGTTGTTAAGAGGAGCGCAGCCCCCAAGGGGATCGATTGTTGTTCCTGTTGGGTGGCAAGATAACCCGTGGTTTCCAAAGGTCCTTAGAGATGAAATGGAACAAGATTATGCCCGTGACCCTGAAATGGCAGATCATATTTGGGGCGGCAACTATGAGGTTGTAACAGAAGGTGCCTATTACGCTAAACTCCTTTTTGAGGCAGAGAAAAGCGGTCGGATTACAAGCGTACCGTATGACCCTAGCGAGCCGGTTTATACAGCGTGGGATCTTGGCCTTGATGACAGCACAGCCATCTGGTTTGCCCAAATATTCGGCTCTGAAATTCGCATCATTGACTATTTTGAAACACGTAATGTGGCGCTTATTGAGATTGCCAAACAAATTAAAGAATTACCCTATGTCTATGCAGAGCATTACATGCCGCATGACATTGAGACAAGAGAAATATCAACAGCCACCACACGCAAACAACAATGCGAAAACGTTGGATTGAAGCCAATCATTGCAGGGTCCAAGATCCCTGTGGCTGATGGGATTAATGCGGTTAGAACAATGTTGCCTAAGTGCGTGATTGATAAAATCAAGTGCGAAAAAGGCATTGAGGCCCTTCAAGCCTATAGAACAGAACGCAATGAGGAAAAAGACATATTTGGCGCAAAGCCCTTGCATGACTGGTCCTCACATGGTGCTGATGCGTTTAGAGAGCTGGCGGTTAATCTGTTCGACGTGAAGCAGGCCAAGCGCGTTCCTGATAATGCAGTTGTTGAATATGATGTGTTCGCACATGGGCAGTTCCAAGAAACATCCGGCATAGAGGATTACAACCCTTGGTAACAATCAAGCCGCCCAACAAAGTTGCTGTTTATCATATATGTAACCATTTGCGTGAAGTGGATGCAAAAGAGATTTACCCGCTTTGCTACCACGACAGCCCGATGCTGTTGGCTGAGCAAACATATCAAGCCATGAAGCATGGAAGGGGCCATGTTATTTGGGCTGATGGTATCCCAACTGCAATTATTGGTGTTCACCCGGAGCATGGCGGAAAAGCCTGTTACCGGGTTTTTGCATTTGGCACTGATGATTGGAAAAAGGCCGTTTACGCTTGCATGAGGGAGCTGCGGCGCATGGTCCGGGATGTGATCAGAGAAGACGGCACCATGCGCATGCACGCTGACAGCCATGAAGATCACAAAGAAGCCCATGCCTGGATGAAACGCATGGGCGGGCGCTGTGAAAGCGTTATGCGCCATTACGGCAAGAACGGTGAGACCTATCACAGATTCGTTTGGCTAAGAGATGAAATTAAGTGGGCAAATGACCCAAACTGGCAACCCTTTACAAAGGATCTAGACATATGTGCGGAGGAGGAGGCTCAAAAGTGGAGCCCTTGGAACCACATTCAGGATCAGTGACATTTAATGATGTTCCTGCAAAGCCTGATCATAGGACAAAACGGCGGGCAACAAGAACGCCTGTGCAGCGCCAATCAGCAACGATATTAACAGGGGAACTAGGCTAATGTGTTTTGGTGGAAGCAAGGGCAGTTCACAGCCTCCTGAGCAAAAAACAGAAGCGCCGATTAAACAAAAGGCTGCTCCAAAAGAACACTTTAGGCAATCAACCCGGGCACGTTATACCCCCGAGCCTAAAACAGCAACAATGTTGACTGGGGGCTAGCTTAATGTGTGGATCAAGTAAATCGTCGGTAGCTGAAAAGCCTACCCCAAAACCTACGACAAATTTAAAGCCAGTTGAAGCCACTGAAGGAACAGAACGCACTCAAAGGCTTAGCCGGTTCCATCGTGTTCATTCGCCTAAGCCAGGCGCAACCATGTTAACAGGAGAATAGGCCTATGTGTGGAGGAGGTTCACAGCCAGCACCCCAGCCGGCACCAGAGAGACCTAAAGAGCCAGCCAGCGAGCGTGAGGCCAAAGGAGCAGCTATACAAGACAGCCAGAGAGATGCACGCAGAAGGGCAGTTTCTGGGCGAAAGAGCACGTTTTTAACAGGCCTCTATGGGGCTGGTGATCCAAACGTGTCTAAAACAAATCTAGGCGCTTAAATTTATGGATAATATAGAACCGCTCAAAAAGCGCTATGACAGCTTAAAGGCTGACACTGAGCGTGTGAATTGGGAATCTCATTGTGAAGAGTTATCCCGTGTCATTATCCCTAAAAAGCAAGGGTTTGTTGGTCAGATAACCCCGGGGGCAAAGCGCAATAACCAGTTAATGAATTCAACAGGTGTTTGGGCCAATGAGATGTTGGCGGCTGGACTTCATGGATTTGCAACCAATCCAAGCGCCAAATGGTTTAGCTTGGCCATGGCTGACCCTCGCATGACAGAGCTGCCCCACGTCAAGCAATATTTGCACGATGTTGAAGAAATTATGTGGGCTAAAATGTATGCGCCCGGCTCAAATCTTATCACAGCCTTACATGAGACCTATTTAGATTTAGGCGCCTTTGGCATGGCTGGCCTTTATACGGATTATAATGAAAAAGATGGGCATTTGACATTTGAATCAAGGCCCATGGCTAATCTGGTTGTGTCTGAAAGCAATAGGGGAATTATTGATACGGTGTTTAGGCGGTTTGTCTGGACCGTGCGGCAAGTGGTTCAAGAATGGGGATTGGACAAAGTTTCTGAGCAAGTGCGCAAATGTGTGACAGAGAAAAAATATGATGAGAAAGTAACTGTAATACACGCCATTTATCCGCGTGAAGAGTTTGACAATAAATATGGTGAAGATACCCCGCAAAATATGCCGGTGGCCAGTTGCTATTTTGAATATGATGCCAAGCATAAATTAGAAGAGGGCGGCTATCCTGAGATGCCGTATTCAATACCTAGATGGTCAAGGGTGTCTGGGGAAGTTTATGGGCGCGGGCCTGGCATGACGGCCTTGCCTGATTTAAACATGCTGCAGGCCAAAGAGACAACGATTATCAAGGCCGGTCAAAAGGCCGTCGATCCACCTAATTTTATCAGGCATGACGGTTTTATCAATCCATTAAGGTTAATCCCAGGCGGTGTTAATAAAGTCAGGGGCAATCCAAAAGACGTGTTCATGCCCATGCCATTTGCTGGAAACTTGCCTTATGCTGTTGAAGACATAAAGGCGCTTGAAACGCGCATAATGAACACCTTTCATGTAGATCAGTTACAGTTTGTCAATGACGCTAAAATGACGGCCACTGAGGTTATGCAGCGCACACAAGAGCGCATGCGGTTATTAGGGCCTATGCTTGGACGGCTGGAAAGTGAGCTATTAGGCCCATTGGTGGCGCGTGTGTATGGCCTATTGGGCAGATTAAAGCTGTTGCCAGAGGCACCGGAAGAGATCGCAGATCAAGATTTCACGGTTCAATACGTTTCCCCAATCGCTCAAGCTCAACGCGCTGTTGAGATTGACACATTCAGGCAATTTGTTGGGGCGTTGGAAGTTTACCTTCAAGACCCACAAACAGCCGTTGGCTTCTTTAAACAATATCCAATTGAAAACGTCGCCCCTCACTTTGCGAAATTGCTTAACCTTGATCCTGATATGGCGGCTAAAGATGAGCAAATAGAAGCTGCAAACAATCAAGAACAAATGGCAATGGCTGCCCAAATGGCACAGCCTGCCTTACAAGGGGCGCAAACGGTTAACCAACTGTCTCAAGCCGGGGCCAACCTTCCCATGGCTGTTGAAGGCGCTGGGGCGGTTGGTGATGCCGCGCAAGGTATGGATCCAGCCATGATTGATCAGCTTATGCAGCAAATGGGCAATGCAGGGGTACTACAACAGTGACGGAAGAAGAACAAGCAAGCCTACAATTATTAAAAGATTATCGAGAAGTATTTGAGACCCCGGCTGGTAAGCGCGTGATGGCTGATATTATGCGCCGGGCTGGGATGTTTGAGGACAACTTAGAAGATAACTCTATTGAGATGGCCAAAAAGGTCGGCGCTGAAAATTTGGTCAAGCATATCTCAATTTTACAAGGGATCGCGTTAGACGTTTACATTAACACATTAAGAGAGGGCGCAAATGGAAGAGAATACGGAACCACAGGAACAATTGACGGAACCGCCATTGGAGACACCACCGGATGGGTCTGAAGGCGAGAAGCCCATTGATGGCGATTTTGACCCATCCCGGGCTTGGATTAACGATTTACCAGAGAAATATCACGGCAAAGAATCTTTAAAAAAGTTTCGTAGTGGTGAGGGTGTTGAGATGATTTCAATGCCAGAGACGTTCCTTGATAGCTATGAAAACCTAGAGGGTATGCTCTCCAGCAAAAAACGCCTCCCCGATACTGAAGAAGAACAAATTGCTTTTTATGAGGACTTGGGCTGGAAGTCTGATTTTGAGGAATATTCAAAAGGCATTGAGCGGGCCAAGATGCCTGATGGCATTGAGTATGACACGCAAGAAGAGGAATACCTCCTACAATTAGCCCATGAATCACACGTTCCGCTAGAGGTGGCTCAAAATCAATATAACAAGATTGTAGAGGCCAGGATTAACAGCATAAAAGAAGAAGAAACGCTGTTAGAAGATTATCTAAGTAGGCGTGAAGAGGAGAATAAAAAAGCATATGGGGCTGATGTTAAAGTCATTAGAACTAGGGCTGAAGCTGTCATTGAAGATTACATGGATGATAATTTTAAAAGAGTGTTAAATGAGGCCATGATTGATGGTTTAGCAGCTGGTGATCATCCAGACACAATTGGCTTTTTCGCCAAACTAGGCAAAGACAAACTAGGCGTTGGCGATGAGCGCGGAAAAACCCAAGCTGAAACATCTGAAGATATTGAACGCCAAATAAATGATTTAATGGCAAAGCCAGAATATATGGATGGCAATCATCCAAAGCATGCCCAAGCTGTCACAGACATGGAACGTCTTTGGATGAAAAAGACAGGCCAGCTTTAAAGAGATCTACCACCGGCAAACGGTAGGTGAAAGCGGATAATCTTTAACCGGACCCGCAAGACCAGCCTTTCACAACGGGGCTTTAAAATTCGTTGAGTGCGACCCGCTATGCCAAGCGGATAATCAAACGAACCTTACCAGAAAATTTAATCCAATTAATGAAGGAGATCGGTCATGACTTCGACCATTCCCGCACATTATGAGGATCAATTTGGTGCAAATGTTACGCATTTGGTTCAACAAAAAGGTTCTAAACTGCGCAATACTGTAAAAGTCGAGATGGTTCATGGTGAAAGCATTTACCACAATCAGTTGGCCTCAACTGAAGCGGTACAGCTAACATCACGCTTTCAAGACACACCACGTATTGATCCAGTGCACAAAAGACGCCGTTTGACCACAAGCCCTTGGGTTTGGGCGGCGCTTATCGACGATATAGATAAGGTCAAATTAGTAAAAGACCCTGCAAGTGATTACACGTTGGCAGCTGTGCGCTCTCTAGGGCGTACAATTGACGACACCATCATTGATGCGGTCGATGGTACAGCCTACACAGGCCAAAACGGCGCCACATCACAAGCGTTTGATTCAAACATGATTGTTGATGTGCAAGTGACTTGGCCCGGTGTAACTGCGGCTGATTCTGGTTTGAATGTGGCCAAGTTGTTAGAGGCCCGCAAAAAGCTTTTACAAGGTGATGTTGATCCAGATGAAGAATTCTTCATGCCGGTTAACGCACGTCAAATTGACAGCCTTTTAAAAGACGAGCGTGTTGCATCTAGCGATTACAACACAATCAAACCTCTGCAAGAAGGTAAGATCGGTTATTACGCTGGCTTTACCCTTGTTCCAACAAACCGCATTGGAACAGACACAAACTCTGATGACAAAGTGCCTTACTATTGTAAGTCTGGCATTTGGTTGGGTTTTGCACGTGATATTCAGACTAAAATTTCTGAACGCGCTGATAAAAACCACAACACCCAGGTTTGGTCAAAAATGGATCTAGGCGCTACCCGTCTAGAGGAAGAAAAGGTTGGTTACATTGAATGTGACCCAACCTCAGGACCAACAGGAGCATAATCATGGCAGTTGTTAATGAAAAAAGCTCATATTTGGATGGATTTGATTCTGAGCCAATCACACTTGGTACCGCTGGCCTTCATGGCGGCATTACCCGGTCCTTTACCATTGTCCATGAGGTTACAGCAGGTGACAGCGCGACATCAACCTACCGCTTGGTTAGGTTGCCTTCAAACTGTCGTTTACTTGGCTCGTCTCATATTTCATGGGATGACTTGGCCTCAACTGGTTCACCAACGATTGATATTGGTGTCGTTAATAAATCGGGGGATACTTCGATCACTGACGATGCTGATGCGATTAATGATGGCCTTGATGCAGCTGCTGCGGCTGCTCAAACCACCGTTATTAAGACAATCGACAATTACGGCAAAATGCTTTGGGAATTTGTTAACGGTCAAACCACTGACCCCAAGGGGGATTTGGAGATTATGTTAACGATTGCCGATGCTGCGGTAAACACAGGCGGTACCATTGTCGCACAATTCGATGTGACATTTGATTAACAGATTGGGAGGGGTCAAACCCTCCCTTTCTTTTTTTAAGGAAAAGATAAATGAATCCAAAACATGAACGATACCTAGAGGCCAAGCGTGAAGGCAAAACGGCGGTGCAATGCACAAGAGCGGCTTTGCCTGGTGTTGATGAGAACAGCCCACGATTTAAAGACTGGGTGGCAAATGCTGAAAAAATCAAAGAGATCGCTCAAATTATTGAGTTGGAAGGTTTGAATAAGCGTAAAAAAGCACCCGCTAAAAAAGCTGAGCCAGAGGTGAACGCTGATGACAGCGCCGATTGATAGCAATGTGGCGCTGTGCAATCGGTTCTTGACCCGGTTGTCAGCCAATCAAATCTCAAGCCTTGATGAGGAGACAAGAGAGGCACGTCTTTGTAAGGCAAATTTTGAATTCCTGCGTGATGACGTTAACACTGCCCATGCGTGGGGCTTTGCCCTTAAACAAGCAAACTTGGCCCAAGATGCGGGGACACCTCAATGGGGGGCAACGTATCAATATGCAATCCCTGAAGATCTGTTGGGCTTTATTACTGAGGAAGGTGAGATACAGGGACTTGAGCAACCTTATCGCGTTCTTGGTGACAAGATAATCACCCATGCAACTGAGGTTAAGATTGAATATGTTGCCCGTACAACAGATTTAAACAAATGGTCCTCTATGGCTAAGGAGTCATTGATCTCAAGGTTGATGGCAGAGCTAGGGCCTGCCCTGACAGAGCGGTTTAATGCAGCCCAAGGGCTTTATAATATTTACGTTGAAAAGATTAGTCTTGCCGGGTCTTACAATGGGGCTGAAAGCACACCAAGAGAATTGATAGTCAATACATGGCTGCAATCGCGCCATAGTTGGTGGTACCGCCATGGCGCGATTGCAGCCATGTATTGACTATCAA
>JANQQH010000332.1 GCA_028285025.1 Hyphomicrobiaceae bacterium
TCTTGAAAGGCGCGGTTAAAATCTGCTTGGCTGAAACTTGAGCAATAAATATTGCCGATTGCCCCGCTTAATTGTTTGGGCAGGGGCAAAGATAACATCTCGGTGCGATCATTCAGCCAATATAAGATATATCTGGCGGCACGTGTGGGGATATGGTCAGCTTTTAAGACGCGGTGCAAATATTTGGCGACCAGCCCTCTTTCAATATCATCAGATGACATTTTGTTTACTCCAGATACAGCCATTACTCTTGCTGGCAAAAAGTTTAGCCTGACAAGATCTTTGTATGTTATGTGTATTTCCCGTTTGGGGCAACTTGATCGTTTAGGACACAGTTAAGTGGTTACGCATTAAGCGATACGCTTTTTTAAAAGCCTGTTTGTCAGCCCGATCAACTGAGCATATTTTGCTCGTGAGGGCCAGTTTAGTTTCTTTATTATATCGAATAGGTTAATGGGTAAAGATGGATTTTTGACATTCAAGGTCATTGTTAAGACCTTTATTTATTCAACAAAACAAAAAAAGCAAAACTTTGAAAAGGACCGGATATGAAATATTGGTTGTTAAAATCTGAACCCAATACATGGTCTTGGGAAGACCAAAAGGCGAAGGGCAAAAAGGGGGAAGAATGGGACGGGGTGCGCAATTACCAGGCACGCAATAATATGAGAGAGATGAAAAAAGGCGACCTTTGCTTTTTTTATCATTCTGTCAAAGAAAAGCGCATTGTTGGTATTGTGGAAGTTTTAAATGAGGCCCACCCTGATTCAACAACCGATGATCCACGGTGGGAATGTGTGGATGTGGTGGCTGTGATGGATTTTCCAACGCCGGTTAGCCTGGATGACATTAAAGCGGAGGCGGCCCTTGAAGAGATGATTTTGGTCAATAATTCACGCCTTTCGGTACAACCGGTCCTTAAAAAAGAATGGAAGTTAATTTGCAAAATGGGTGGGATTAAAAAGCCCCCGCTTTGATTTAAGAAGATATTAAATAAACTCAGATATAGATTAATTTAAATTGTGTTGTGTTTGGTGTCTGGGTCAAAAGATATGTCTTACAATTTTCAAATTGGTGATCAATCAGATACTTCGTCCTTGCCTCATATCTTTTTTCAAATGATGAAATCCCTGACCTCTTTTTTTGCCCCTTATAAATTTGTTTATATGGTGCTGGGTGTTGTTTGGGTTTTTGCCTTTTCCGTTTCTTTTTATACCGGCAAAAATATCGTTGGTGGATTGCAAGATCTGTTACAATTTGTGCTTTCTGGCATGATGATGATCATGATGGTGTTGTTGCTTGGTTTTTGCTGTGTTTATAAATTTATTCAGATGGTGCGCTTTGAGCACCCTGAAAGTCCGCTTAAAGAACTTGGTCTTTGGCTGAAACGGAATGTTTTTGCCCCCCCCGTTATCAAAGACACCTTAAATATCGTTCTTATTCTTTATTTGCTCTCAACTTCTTTTGGTTTTTTGAAATCTATGATCCCTGTCTTGGTGCCGTTTTCTTGGGATCAGGCGTTTATGGAGCTGGATCGATTTTTGTTTTTTGGACATCACCCTTGGGAAGTTTTACAGCCCCTTTTGGGATACCCAATCGTTACCTTTTTGGTTAATGTGGCTTATAATTTGTGGATGGCAAGTTTATTTGCTTTCTTCTTATTACTCATCTTCTTGGCAAAAAATCATCAATTGCGTTTGCAATATTTAGTGGCCAATGTTTTGGTTTGGTTTGTTGGTGGTAATCTTTTAGCCATCATTTTATCCTCGGCAGGGCCTTGTTATTTTGAAAATATTGGTCTTTCTAGTGAGCCCTATTCTGGTCTTATGGCTTATCTAACCGGCGTTAATGAGATCTATCCTATTTGGGCGCTTCAGACACAAGACTTGCTATGGCAAAGCTACAGTCAGCAACCAAATTCATTTAATTTAATATCTGCGATGCCGAGCATGCATGTGGCGACATCTGTTTTGTTTGCGCTATTGGCCTGGCGCCTGAATGTATGGTTTGGGTGGGTTATGACAGGCTTTTGCGTGCTTATTTGTCTCGGCTCAATTCATCTTGGTTGGCATTATGCGGTTGATGGTGTGCTTTCTTTGCTTATCACGTTCCCGCTATGGTCGTTTTCCGGTTATTTGGTCAAAAATAACATCCCTCATTAAAACTCATTTGCCGGTTTGGGCTTACTCATTATGGCCTTTACAATGGCTGGGTGAATGAGGCATATGGTGGTAGATGTAAAAATGGCCTGATTAGCCCGCTCATTATTTAGTTCGGATTTATTGCGCCAGCAATTTTGGTAAACAACTGTTTCCAAATGTGTCCCTTTACCTTGGGCCTAATTGATGCTGGCTTTGGCTTGGTATTGTTTTTATTATGGGCGCTATTATTGAGTTTTTCGGGGTGAGCGTGGATTAAGACGCCAAGCTTTTTTTTCGAACGCTTTGTAAGCGGATACAAGACTTTAAAACTTTAGGACTTTAACTTATGGTCAATGTGACGATCTATACCGGTTTGGCGTGTGGATTTTGTGAACGGGCAAAACAATTGCTTTCTCAAAAAGGGATTGCGTTTGAAGAGATAAATGTGGCGTTGCAAACAGAGGCCCGCGCTGAAATGATGCAACGTGCCAATGGCGCGCGCACTGTGCCGCAAATATTTATTGGTGATGTGCATGTGGGCGGGTGCGATGATCTTTATGCGCTTGAGCGTGCGGGAAAGCTTGATGATTTGATTGATGGTTCCCTTGATGGGGAGACTGTTTAAGGCCTTGCTGTTAAAAGCTGTGTTCAAAGTTTATGGTTACACATTCTGACAATTCGGTTCATGTTGCGCTTATTCAAATGACATCTTCAAAGTCATTGGATAAGAATGTCGCCTTTCTTGAAACCCATATTATAGAAGCTGCCCGTGCGAATGCCGCTTATGTTTTAAGCCCAGAAAATAGTTTACTGATGGACCTTGATGCGAAACGGGTTGCTGAAATTACGGGCAGCCAGGCCTACACTCAAGCTTTGGATCACTTGTTTGAATTGGCGCGTCTTCACAAACTTTGGCTGCACATTGGTGCAACACCAGTGCGTTTGGAAGGTGAAGACGCGGTAAATGGTCAGGGCCCTTGTCTTGCCAATCGTTCTTTTTTGGTTGGACCAGATGGGTCTATGCATGAAACTTATGATAAAATTCATATGTTTGATGTTCGCCTGCCAGATGGGGAACATTATTGGGAATCTAAAAATTACAAATCGGGTGCGCGCGCTGTGGTTGCTGCTTGCCAGTTCGCCAAGGTGGGCATGACCATTTGTTATGATTTGCGGTTTGCCACCCTCTATCGGCAATTGGCACAAGCGGGCGCTCAAATTATCAGCGTGCCGGCAGCCTTTACACAGTATACAGGTAAAGCCCATTGGCATGTTTTGTTGCGCGCCCGTGCCATTGAGACCGGGTGCTTTATTGTGGCCAGTGCGCAAACAGGCCTGCATGAAACCGGGCGCCAGACTTATGGCCATAGCCTTATTGTGTCGCCTTGGGGGGAGGTGATTTTAGATGCTGGTGAGGATTGCGGGATGTTTCATACCCAGCTTGACCTCGATCAGATTGAGCAGGCACGCGCGCAAGTGCCAAGCCTTCAACATGATAGACCTTTTGATATAGATGCAAGCTTGTAAGAGCATTTTTGGGGTTGATTTCAAACGGCTTCAAGACACTCATTTATCGCATAAGGCTTGATATGTGTGATATATTCATTAAATAAGAGAGACCTATTCTCTGTTTTAAATTGAACCGCTAAGGGGTTGTCGGCATGATACGCTATCAACTTATTTGCAAATGCAAACATGAGTTTGAGTCTTGGTTTCGCTCTAGTGAAGACTTTGACAAACAGCGCCAGCTTGCGCTGTTATCATGCCCTGCTTGCGGTGGTGTTGATGTTGAAAAAGCCTTAATGGCGCCCAATGTTTCAACGGCTCGCAAAAAGGCTAAGGCTCAAAAGAGCTTGGCTGCTGACAAAGCTGAACAGCACATGCAAAAGGCATTGCGCGAAATGCGCACTCAGATGACCAAACAATCTGAATATGTGGGCGATAAATTTGTGTCCGTTGCACGGAAAATTCATCATGGGGATGAGCCGGAGCGCGGTATTCACGGCGAGGCGCAATTAAAAGATGTGCAAGAGCTCAACAAAGAAGGTATTCAGGTTTTGCCTTTGCCCAGCCTTCCAG
>JANQQH010000337.1 GCA_028285025.1 Hyphomicrobiaceae bacterium
ATGTTTCCATGCAGGCGCTCAAGGGCTCAATTGCTGAGCGGGTCAAAGGCGTGATGGAGGCAGGTTGTGATGGAGCTTTGCATTGCAACGGGAATTTCCAAGAAATGATGGACGTTGCCAATAACGTTCCGGTGCTACAAGCCCAGGCAAAAACAAGGTTTGAGGCCTCTTTTAAGCACATAGAGACCCTAACATCCTTTGATGAAAAAGAAGCTTTGGCTCTTTTAGAGGAAAACTGGTGCCAATTATCTTGAAATTAGAGCTGATGGTGAAGCTTGGTTTTCCCCTTAAATGTCATGGTGAGATTTTTGCATTTTAAAACCCCTTGTCAAGGGCGTTCACGCTTGTTCAACCCTTGACAAGGGGTTTTAAAATGCCAAAGTCTCACCATGACATTTAAGGGGAACTGTCGAAAAACGCTCCTAAAAAGAAAACACTTAATGACAAACAACAACGACCCATTTGACAATTGGCAAGAAGACCAGCCCTCAATAGAGGCTGAAGACACACTCGTTGTACGTATGGATGGATTTGAAGGCCCGCTAGACTTATTACTAGCTCTGTCTCGGGCCAAAAAAATTGACCTTACAGCATTGTCTATCGCTGAACTTGCAGGTCAATATATTGACTATATTGAAAATCTCAAAAAACATCGGCTGGAGATTGCCGCAGACTATTTGGTCATGGCTGCGTGGCTCACCTTTTTAAAATCAAAATTACTTTTACCCTCTCCTGGAGACGATGAAGAAGGGCCAACAGGCGATGAATTGGCAGCTATGCTGGCCTTTCGTTTAAAACGCTTGGATGCGATGCGCAAAGCCTCTAAAACCTTGATGGAGCGCCCCCAATTGGGCCAAGATTTTTACCCTTGCGGGGCACCTGTAGGGTTTACCATTGTGACCAAACATCGCTACAAACCAGATTTTTACGCCCTGTTAAAAGCCTATACCAGCGCCCGGCAAAAAGATCTTGTCTCAAATTATAAAGTGAAAAAAAGAGACGTGTGGTCGATAAAACGGGCGCGTGAGCGGTTGCAATCCTTGTTAGGGTTTTCGATCGAATGGGCACCTATTCAGGATTTAATTGTCCAGTTTTTAGGTCATGAAGATGTGAAAAAAACCACCGTTGCGAGCACTTTTGGCGCCAGTTTGGAAATGGCCCGCGATGGGGTGATTGAATTGCGCCAGGAAGATCACTTTAAACCACTTTATGTCAAAGTGCGTGAGGTGCCCTGTGAAAGCCAAGCTAAGGAGAGCGAGAATGACTGACCCTGTGCAAGGCTCACAAGAGCTGCGGTTGTTAGAAGCATTACTGTTTGCCTCTCCAGAACCATTAAAAGTTGCAGATATTGACAGTCAAATAGATCTAACCACGGATGTCAGCCAGCTGCTTAACGCTTTAAAAGAACACTATAAGGGGCGCGGCATCGAACTTTGCCAAATCGGGCAAGGGTGGGCGTTTCGCACGGCCCCAGATTTAGGCCCGTTGCTCACCAAATATAAGCATCTGCAAAAAAAGCTTTCAAAAGCCGCATTGGAAACATTGGCGATTATTGCTTACCATCAACCGGTAACCAGAGCAGAGGTTGAAGATGTGCGCGGCGTGCAAGTCTCCAAAGGCACGCTTGATGTGTTGTTAGAAACCGGCTGGGTAAAAATGAGAGGCCGCCGCCGCGCCCCTGGCCGGCCGATTACTTATGGCACAACAGATTTATTTCTAGACCAATTTGGCCTGCAAAACTTAACCGAATTGCCTGGACTTAACGAATTAAAGGGCTCTGGCTTACTAGACAGCGCTTTACCGCCAGATTTTGACATGCCATCACCGCAAACGATGCAAGATTTGGGCGCTGATGAAGACCCGCTAGACCCAGCAGATTTAGCACTAGGGGCCCAAGATGATCCTTTGCGTTTTAAACAAGAACAAGATTAAGTCCAAGTGAGTTGCTTTTTAAAATAAACGCTTTTCTCAACAAGCCCTATACAAAGCCACTTTCATTTGCCATAAGCGTTTTATAGATTTGAAACTTGGTGAGGGCCGCAGCCCGAGTTTGAGGAACAACACGCTCTTGAATGCAAAAGTAAACAGTTGGGGCAAACGCGGATCAGCAGCGGCAGCCATTGCAGCCCGTGTGACCTTTGATAATCTTACCAGAAAATTTGGTAACAATATCGCCCTTGCCGGCGTGAGTATTGATATTGAGCCGTCTGAGACAATCTGTTTGCTCGGGCCGTCCGGATGCGGG
>JANQQH010000339.1 GCA_028285025.1 Hyphomicrobiaceae bacterium
TTTTTAGGTCTCAGCAATTCCCCTTAACTTTCATGATAAGACTTTCGCATTTTAAATCCTCCTGTCAAGGATCGAGATGAACGCTATGCGTCCTTGACAGGAGGATTAAAAATGCAAAAATCTCACCATGAAAGTTAAGGGGAAAATTAGACGCCTTTTAACCCCAAGGCCCGCCGAAGGGGTCTTTCTTTTTTTCTGGTTGAGCGTCCCAAGGTCCGGTTTCTTTTTGATTAGTGATGAAATGGTCTTGGTCTTGAGGTGTTAATTGTCCCCATTCTTCGGCCAGGTTCTCAAGTTCGATAATGCGGTTTTCAGTGTTGGGGTGGGTGGAGAATATATTGTCCATTCGGGCCCCGCTCAACGGGTTGATGATGAACATATGAGCGGCAGCCGGGTTTTGTTCTGCTTCTGCAAAGGGGCGACGGCCAGCGGCATCAGAAATTTTGTAAAGGGCTGAGGACAGCCATAACGGGCGTTGGCAAATTTCAGCGCCGATGCGGTCAGCCTCATATTCGCGGGTGCGGCTGATGGCCATTTGCACAATGGCTGCCGCCATGGGGGCAAGAAACATCAGGGCTAGTGTGGCAATGGGGCCAGCCCCGCCTTCGCGCCTTCCACCAAAGAACATGCCAAAATTGGCTAGCATGGAAATGGCACCAGCAATGGTGGCGGTGATGGTCATGATCAGGGTGTCGCGGTTTTTAATATGAGCAAATTCATGGGCCATAACACCGGCGACTTCTTCTTTTGATAAAATATCAAGCAAGCCTGTGGTGGCAGCGACGGCGGCATTTTCAGGGTTTCTGCCAGTGGCAAAAGCGTTGGGTTGGTCTGTGTGAATGACGTAGACAGCTGGCATTGGCAGGTTTGCATTGATCGCCAATTGTTCCACAATATTATAAAGTTCAGGGGCTGATTTGCGGTCAACTTCAACTGCATTATGCATCTTCAGAACCATTTTGTCTGAATTCCAATAACTAAACAAATTCATTGCCAATGCGACCCCAAGGGCGATGATCATGCCGGTTTGGCCGCCTAACATACCGCCAATGGCCACAAATAGGGCTGTCATTGCTGCGAGCAATAGTGCGGTTTTTGCATAGCTCATTTATCTGCTCTCCTTATGATTTTCTTAGGGCTTTGTTTTCATTGTCTTTTATTAATGTAAGGCACTCAAAAACGATTAGCAGCGCATATTGTTACATTGAAACATAGATTTATTCGATTACATTTCAATTTTGCTGTATTTATGCTGTGCTGGTTCTTTATATGGGATCTTTTTTATAGGAGGACAAGGGATTGACCAAAATGGTTCGTGAAAAAGTTACGGGCAAAAAATTAACTCCTGAAGCTTTGCGGGCGTTAGAAGAAGCTAAGATGCGCCGCGAAAGTGAAGAACAGTTTAGCGCTGATGCTGAAATTGGGGGGCGAAAAGGGCCTGACCCTGTGCGCTTTGGCGACTGGGAGAAAAAAGGCATCGCTTCTGACTTTTAATTTTAAATAATAAATTTGCTATTTTGACTTGATGTATTTTTTGAAAGGAAAGCCTCGAAAAATGCATTGTTGCTCTTTATATTAAAGGGCATGATTGGATGTTTTAAAAAGCTTAAAACTCAAGTGGCGAGATCTTTGATCTTCGCTTGCGTTTTCTTTGGCAATGTTTTTGGTGCAACCGCTCAGCCGCAATCTCCACCCTCATCTGGTGCTAACAATCAAAAAATAACGGTTGTGGTTATTATCACGCCTTTGCAAGCTGATGGATCTGCTTGGGATGTCGGGGCGGGCGCTGATATAGTTTTGTGCGGCAAGCGTGGTTGTTATGTTAGCCAAGGGCTTGAGCAAGAGGCGCTGTTTTATGAGGGAAGCGGAGCGTTTCGATTGTTGAAAAAGGCAGGCCCTTGCCGAGATGCGCTGGCTTGTGTTTTTAGAGGGGTTGAGCTTGACAAGTTAACTTTGGCGCAAGATCCTTTTTTGCAGTTGGTTGATGTTGATTATGTCAGCCATACTTATATGGATAAATTTTCTATAAAACAGCCCTTGTCTTGTCAGCTAAGCGGTGCTGTTTTGTCTTGTGCGAAAGGCGTGCATAAGCGCACCTTTTCCATGTGGGCTGTTGATGAGGCAATAGCTA
>JANQQH010000345.1 GCA_028285025.1 Hyphomicrobiaceae bacterium
CTCAATCTTTTGCCCTGGCCATCTCTGGGGGGCCAGACAGCATGGCAATGCTGCATTTATTTGCCCTCTGGCGGCAAAACCATCCGTTAAAAATGGGGCAAAAAGATCTGGTCTTGAGTGTTGACCACGGCTTACGCCAAGCAGCCGCAGATGAAGTGGCCTTTGTGATCAAGACAGCAGAGCAATTAGGGGTGGAGGCTGTACCGCTAAAACTTGAAGGTTTGCAAGGGCAAACTGGTGTACAAGAAAAAGCAAGAATTGCTCGTTATGAGGCCATGGCAGCGGTTATGCAAAAAAGAGCTGTTTCCACTTTGCTAACAGCTCATACCAGGGATGACCAAGCTGAAACGTTTCTAATGCGCCTACAGCGCGGCAGCGGTGTTGAGGGATTGGCGTGCATCTTGCCCAAACGGGAGATGTATGGGGTAACCCTGGTGCGCCCTCTTTTGGAGGTTTGCAAACAAGAGTTGCTGGATTGGCTGCACCAAAGTGATTTGAAATGGTGTGAGGATCCGAGCAATCAAGATGAGGCATTTGAGCGGGTGAACGTGCGCAAACTGTTAACGCGCTTGGATGAGACGGGCACACTTTCACAAGGTATGGCCCAAAGTGCCCGCCGCTTACAACAGGCACGACAAGCACTAGACGTTTGGGCTGATGATTTTTTTGCCCAGCATGTAAAGTCTTACCTTGAAGGACGCCTGGTGATGAACAGGGCAGCGTTTCTTGCGCTGCCACTTGCCATGCAAACCATGGTGCTACGGCGCGCAGTGCTTGTCTTTGGGCAAGGGCAGGGTCTGCTCTCTAAACTAGAACGCGGCGCCCATCATCTGGTTACAATGGCTGAGGATAAGAGCACCCCTAAGGCGCGTTTTGCCTTGGGCGGGGTGATGATTGAGAAATCAGGGCAAGAAGACTTTTTATTTTACCGCGAAACTGGCCGTGAGGCGCTTGAAGAGATCAATGTTGACCCTGTTGAAGACGCCGACCACCAAGTTTTGTGGGATCAGCGGGTGGACTTGCAGTTTACAGCTCCCATCACGCATGCCCTATCAATTAGGGCCTTGAATGAGCAAGAGGTTGGCCAGGTGCTATCATTGTATCAACAAAAGGGGCAAGACTGCCCTGTAAGCCGCGATGTTATGTCTGGCTTGGCAACCATATGGCAGGCAGATAAGGCCCGGCATTTGCTCGCAATCCCTCAATTGGCCATAAAACATGAACGCATGTTTTCACAAGCTTTAGCCAGGAAAGACTACCACTTTGAGAAAATCAGCGTTACAGCTCACTTTCCAGGCTGTTCATAAGCCAAACGATCTCTAATGGATCACAATCTCTTTACCATTGAGATATGTCATGGCTTGTCATTTAAGCCTGATTATGATTGTTTGACGCCCAATTTTGGGGAAAAATAAGGGGATTTTACCATTCTCTAGGTTTTACGACTTAGCTTGGCCTTGTTTGGCACTAATTATGCCTTAAATAGCCTTTTTCAGGGGGCATTGTTTGGAAATGGGCCTTGGCAAGCTTTAAGGGACACCCTATGTTACGGGTAAAGATATAGACAGATCATTTTTGTGAATGGTTGATAAAGGAGCAATTGATTAAGATTTTTCCTTTATGAAGCAAGACCCCAAAAAATATGAGTGAAAAGATCTTAAACCCTGTGATTTGAGGTCTTTAAGAACAGGACATTTTTATGAATTCGCATTTTCGCAATTTTGCCGTTTGGGTGGTTATTCTTTTATTGCTGATGGCTTTGTTCAATATGATCCAAAGCGCACAAAATAACACCAAGGCTTCGCAGATTAGCTATTCTGAGCTGATGCAAGAGGTAGAAGCTGGCAATATTAAAGAGGTGACAATCGCTGGACAAAAAGTAACCGGCACTTTTTCTGATGATACCAAATTTAGTTCCTATGCGCCTGATGATCCTGCTTTGGTCAATAAGCTACAAGGTAAAGGCGTGAAAATCACAGCCAAGCCGCCCGAAGATGAGTCAAATTCTTTCCTCAACATTCTCTTCACGACCCTTTTGCCGGTGTTCTTGCTTATCGCGGTGTGGATTTTCTTTATGCGCCAAATGCAAGGCGGCGGCGGCCGGGCCATGGGCTTTGGCAAATCAAAAGCCAAGCTGTTAACCGAGCAT
>JANQQH010000351.1 GCA_028285025.1 Hyphomicrobiaceae bacterium
TGTGTGGTGGGAAAGGGAAGGGAGCAATGTCCCCATTCTCCGCCAATGGCGTAGGGGCCGTTTATTATTTTGCCATCAATGACAAGTCCTCCGCCGACACCTGTTCCCATAATCACCCCGAACAGGCTTTTGGCGCTCGCGCCTGCGCCATCACTTGCCTCTGACAGGGCAAAGCAATTGGCATCATTGGCAAAGCGCACTTCGCGTTCAAGCAGTTGGCTCATATCTGTTTTTATATTTTTTCCATTGAGCCAAGTGCTATTGGCATTTTGGACCAATTTGTTGGAAGGCATTAAAGAGCCTGGCATGGCGATACCTATAGGGGCTTTTATTTGCAGGTCTTGCTCGATTTTAAAGATCAATTGAGCAATGGCAGATAGTGTTGCGTGATAATCATGACGCGGGGTGTTTGTTTGCTGTTTTGCAAGTGTTTGGCCATCACTAGACAAGGCTTGCGCTAAAATTTTGGTCCCGCCTAGATCAACACCAATATTTACGTTCATGTTTCATGCTCAGTGAGACAATTGTTGGCTAACTCAATTTCAGGCGGGGTGAAGCCTTCTTGAGCACAAAACGCTAACAGCAAACTTTCATCGGCCCTTAAAAAGGATAAAACACCGGATAAAAATTTTAAATTTTCTTTTAAACGAATGACGTCGGCTGTGCTGATTCCGGTTTCGTTCAAGAATTTAGTCATTTCTTGTTCTGATTGGGAAATATATGCCAAAGCTTTAATGGCGATAAAAGCTGCTTGTTGGATTTGCATTTTTATAGGCTCTTTTTGTCAGTTCCGGGCCAGTTTTGTCCCTTCGGTGAAAAATCGTGGTTACCATTAAGTTAATCTTAAAAATTATAAAATTTAAACGTTTATTTTACAGGTTAATGATTAAATAGGACACTGGTTTTGTTTATTGAATTTTATATGGATCCATTGTTTTGTGTTGAGTTTGATATATATCACCAAAGTTAGATAGGCGAGTTAAGGGCAGAGTCGTTGATGTCAAAGACCATTTTGATCGTTGAAGATAATGAATTAAACATGAAATTGTTTCACGATTTGCTTGACGCGAATGGCTATAAGACTGTGCAGACGAGAAATGGTTTGGATGCCATAGAATTAGCCCGAACTCATATGCCTGACTTGATATTAATGGATATTCAATTGCCAGAAGTATCAGGGTTAGAAGTAACAAAAATGCTAAAGGATGAAGATCATTTGCGCGATATTCCGGTTGTGGCGGTAACAGCCTTTGCCATGAAGGGGGATGAGGAGCGCATAAGAGACGGTGGGTGTGAAGGGTATATTTCCAAGCCGATTTCTGTCACTCATTTTTTAGAAACTATTGGTCAATTAATTGGTGACTGATGCGTAAAGTTTTAAGTATGGTAGGTATAAGGATAGGGTAAAATGACCGCACGAGTATTAGTGGTTGATGATATCAAAGCAAATGTTAAATTGCTTGAAGCGCGTTTGAGTGCTGAATATTTTGAAATTTTCACCGCCTTTTCCGGACGTGAAGCATTGGAAATTTGCGAACGTGAGCGTATCGATATTATTTTGCTTGATGTGATGATGCCTGGCATGGATGGGTTTGAAGTTTGTGAACATTTAAAAGCCGATGTAAGCACCCAGCATATTCCTATTATCATGGTAACAGCTTTGGATAGTCCTGCTGATCGGATTAAAGGCTTAAAAGTTGGTGCCGATGATTTCTTAACTAAACCGGTGGATGATGTGGCTTTGGTGACAAGGGTGAAAAACCTTGCGCGCCTAAAAATGCTAACCGATGAAATGAGCATGCGGGCTGAAACGGGCAGCCAAATGGGGATGGGTGAGCAAAATATCCCTATTTTTCAAGAAGAAAATTGGCAAGGAAATATTCTCATTGTTGAGGATCAGCCGCGTTCGGCTGATCGTTTGGTGCAGACTTTGTCAGAACAACATATTGTTCATGTTGAGCCAAACCCACAAGAAGCTTTGTTTAACTTGGCAGAACAAAAATATGACTTGATCATTGTTAGCCTAGATCTTGATGGTGTGGACGGTTTGCGTTTATGTTCTCAAGTTCGTTCCCTTGAGCGCACCAGAAATTTACCGCTTTTGATTGTGGTTAACCCTGATGATAAAGCGCGGCTTATGCGCGGGCTTGATATGGGGGTTAATGATTATATGGTTCGCCCCATTTGTTCTAATGAAATGATGGCGCGTGTGAACACACAAGTTCGGCGGAAAAAATATGCCGATTATTTGCGCAACAGTTTGGAAACAAAGGTTGAACTTGCGG
>JANQQH010000380.1 GCA_028285025.1 Hyphomicrobiaceae bacterium
GGCCAATGGGGATGGCGTTTCTGGTGATGAGACGGTGCCGATTGTGCAGGTTGATCCGCGTTATTTCCGCCCTACAGAGGTTGAGGCTTTGCTTGGTGATGCCAGCAAGGCACGTGAAAAATTAGGTTGGACGCCAGAGACCAGTTTTGACGAGCTGGTAGCAGAGATGGTGCGAGAAGATTTAAAATCGGCCCAGCGCGATGAACTGGTTAAAACTCATGGGTTTGATGTGCTCGATTATAATGAGTGAGTTTGTTGCCTTTTTTTCATCAAGACTGTTCTGGTTCTAGAGCATGTCGCTTTATTCTAAATTGACTGGTCATGCTCTATCTCTTTGTAAAAGCGGTATTTTTTAAAATGGTGCTTTAGATTGCGCACCGGCAACCGCACTATTCATAAAACTTGTATCCACTTTTACGCTACACGTTCTAGCCCCTCATATTGCCATCATCGCCAACAAAGGCGATGCGCAACATATTGGTGGCACCAGGGGTGCCGAGGGGTACGCCGGCGGTGATGATCACACGTTGGCCAGGTTTCGCAAAACCTTCTTGATAGGTAATACGGCACGCTTTATCAACCATATCATCCAAGTCTTCAGGGTCTTTGGTAAGGACACAATGCAACCCCCAAGTCAGGGCTATGCGGCGCCCGGTGGCAACAATTGGGGTTAAAGCTAAAATCGGTTTATTGGGGCGTTCTCTGGCCACCCGCATGCCGGTTGAACCAGAAGATGTGTAACAAATAATTGCAGACGAATTCAACGTTTCAGATACGGTGTGTACAGCTGCAGCAATGGCATCAGGCCCGGTTGGTTCTGGCGGGGTTTGATAAGTGCGAACCGTATCCTTATATAGTTCATCTTGCTCAACTTGTTGGGCGATGCGGTCCATGGTGGCGACCGCTTCAACCGGATATTGGCCCGCAGCAGATTCAGCTGAGAGCATAACAGCATCAGCCCCATCAAAGACAGCAGCGGCAACGTCAGAGACCTCGGCGCGGGTCGGAACGGGGGCAGAGATCATTGATTCAAGCATTTGTGTTGCAATAACCACCGGCTTGCCTGCTTTTCTGGAGGCAAAGGTTATGCGCTTTTGCAGGCCGGGGACTTGTTCAACAGGTAATTCAACGCCCAAATCTCCGCGGGCAACCATAAGCCCGTCAGACACTTCAATGATATCATCCAACCATTTTATAGCTGAGGGTTTTTCAAGTTTTGCTAAAATGGCGGCCCGGCCCCTGGCATGTTTTCTTGCCTGGGCAATATCTTCCACCCGTTGGACAAACGACAGAGCAATCCAATCGATCCCCTGATTCACAGCAAATTCCAGATCAGCGAAATCTTTTTTGGTTATGGCCCCCATGGGCAATAAACTATCTGGCAGACTGATCCCTTTGCGGCTGGACAGGGTGCCTGCCGTCTTAGCTTTGGCCTTGATTTTATTGGCTTTGGTGCCAGTAACCTCTAGGGTCATTTTGCCATCATCAATGAGCAAACGGTGGCCTATTTCAACGCCTTTGAAAATTTCTGGATGAGGCAAAGGAATGCGTTTTGACGTGCCTTCTTTCTCACTTTGATCAAAGGTGATCTCATCACCAATTTCAATTTCGATTTTTTCTCCTTTGATGGCCCCAAGACGCAGCTTTGGTCCTTGCAGATCAACCAAAATGCCAATTGGTCGCCCAGCTTCAGCCTCGACCTTGCGAATGGCTTGGGTCAGCTCTTTCATTTTTTCATGGCTGGCATGGCTCATATTGATGCGGAAGACATCGGCGCCAGCATAAAACAGACGCTCGATCATTTCTGGCGTGTCGCTGCTGGGGCCGAGGGTTGCTAGGAT
This sequence comes from Hyphomicrobiaceae bacterium, assembly GCA_028285025.1. Lineage (GTDB taxonomy): Bacteria > Pseudomonadota > Alphaproteobacteria > Rhizobiales > HXMU1428-3 > HXMU1428-3. The sequence continues at coordinate 1,842 of JANQQH010000380.1, forward strand.
TTTAACCCTGCGGTTGCGGATCATTGGTTTTTTTCCCATTATTTTTTTCCGTTTTCATCCGGATATTTCAATCTTACTGTCCAGTCATCTTCATTTTTAGTATCTATTTCAAAAAATCCAGTGCGCTTAAAACCGCGCTTTACACATTCTTTCACGCCAAAGACTGTAAAAGCTTTATCAGTTGTGCACATGGTGTCTTTGCCTGACCACTCACCGCCTCGGTCATAGTCAACGGCATGAATGTAGTAATAACGGGCAATTAATTTGCCTTTTAACAAAACTTCGCAGGTATTGGAGGCAACGTTCCACCACCCTTCTGTGGCCCAGCGGTCTTTATCACGATAACCTATGGCAACGCCAACCCGGCTGGATGTCGTGTTGCACAGCTTTAATTCAGCCCTGGCAGATGAGCTGGCCCCAACAAGAGTGATGAGCGTTAAGCTGATTGTTATTAGACCAACAAAAATGCCTTTATAAAACTTGGAAACATTTTGGGCATGGTCAAAAAGAAGGTTCAGATTTTGCATTTCATTAACCATATGTTTTGGTTTACACCAGTTTACTTCACACGAAGCTGTTCGATTTAATTTAAAAGGTTCTGGTCTGATTGAAAAGAGTGAAACAAGCGAATGCATTTCTTGGTTTATGTTTTTTATTTTGCGGTTTATCTCTTAACATTGCGCTTTTTTGAGGGTTCGTTTTATGATCTCAACTATTTTGAGCTGATACTTGTTGCATGACACTCTTAGCATGACATGACGAGACGTGCATTTTTATTTTAACTTTTAACCTGCTTTAGACCTTAAAAAAATGGAATTTTTATGCTTACCTCCCCTTTAACCTCACCAAATTGTAACCAATTTGCTCCTTTTACGCGCCTTGAAGGGGACATTTCCAAAGGTCTGCTGGTGCTAGCAGATCATGCCAGGGCTGATTTGCCTGCTTCTTATGGTTCTCTTGGTTTGGCACCAGAGCAATTAAAACGCCACATTGCCTTTGATATCGGCATAGAAGGGGTGGCGCGCGGACTGCATCAACGGCTGAATGTTCCGGTTATTATGGCTAATTTTTCTCGTTTGTTGATTGACCCTAACCGGGGAGAAGAAGACCCGACTTTGGTGATGCGCATCTCTGATGGGGCGCTTATTCCAGAAAACGCCTATATTGAACAAGACGAGGTTAACATTCGTCTTGAGGGTTATCATCGCCCTTATCACGCAGCCATCGCTGATCATATTGACCACTGTTTGGCACGAGGCATTGTCCCAATTGTGCTTTCCTTACATAGCTTTACCCATGAATGGCGGGGCTCAATCCGCCCTTGGCATGCCGGGGTGCTATGGGACCAGGATGATCGTTTTGTTGTTCCCTTTTTATCAGCCCTTTCACAAGATCGCGATTTGGTGGTTGGGAACAATGAGCCTTATACTGGTAAATTAAAGGGCGATTGCTTGTACCGGCATGGCACCCAGCGCGGGCTAGCCCATGCCCTCTTGGAGATCAGGCAGGACCTTATTGACAACCAACAGGGCCAAGAGGCGTGGGCTGAGAGGGTGAGTGGTTTGTTGCAAGGCCTGTTGGCAGATGAGCAACTAATTGCCCCTTGCCGAGCCATACGTCATTTTGGTAGTTATGCTGATAAATGAGTAAGATATAGGATTTAAAATCATGAGCGAGATTGATCAAGTCACACAAACTGAATTAGAAGCTGCCGCCTTTCGTCGCTTGGTGCAACATTTGCGAGACCGGCCTGATGTGCAGAATATTGATATGATGAATTTGGCCAACTTTTGCCGCAACTGTCTTTCCAACTGGTATATGGATGCTGCCAAAGACAGGGGGTTTGAGCTTTCAAAAAATCAAGCACGTGAAATTGTTTACGGCATGCCTTATGATGAGTGGAAGACCAAACACCAAACAGAGGCAACGCCTGAACAATTGGCTCGTTATGAAGAAGTGCGCCCCAAAGATCATTAATTTTTCGCCTGTTTGGCATAAGTAACTAAAGCTTCGCGCACCTGGTTAGGTGTTGTGCTGATGGTTTTAAAATCAAGGCGGGCGGCTTTGTCGCCTAGCATCATGTCAATGCCATTTGGGTCACAGCCTGTCATGCGCCATTTGCCTTCTGGTTGGCTGCATAATTTAACGGCATAGTTTTCTATGGCATCATGATGATCTTCATTCATATGTGCGATGATGCTTTGCTCAGCCCCTGTCAGCTCATTGGTTTCTTGTGTCTTGAGGGTTAACTCATCACTGGTTAGTTGATAAGCTTTGCCGAAACCAGCATTCAATAAGGCGCGTTCAATGTGCAACTCATAAAGGAAAAAGTCCGGGAGTTGATTGTAGAGCTCAGCTTTGGGATGGCGGGACAGATAACGCTGTCTTAAATTTTTTTCATTTTCTTTTTGTTCTTGGGTTGTTGTTGACACCGCTTTGGTGGTGCCGATGAGCGTTATGCGCGGGTGAGCCAGTGGATCACCTTTGCCTGGCTCGCCAACCAACAGGCTGGTGCGGCCATTCTGTTTAATCGCTTTGGTGTGGGCGGCCAAGTCTGACATGAGAAAAATAGGGTTGCCGGCCATTGTGGTGGCAACATTGGTGCGCGTGGTGATGGGATAGCCTGTTTCTGGCTCAAGGGCAGCCACGGCGCCGAAACGGGCCAGACGCAGCATCATTTTGGCAAGCTTTATTGCGTCTTTTGTGGTCTCTAAAATAGGTGATTTGGCTGGTTCTGACTTCATTTGGCTTGACTTGCCCCTAACTGGAGGGTTGAGGTTATTATATGGTATAAATTTAACTCAGCATAATTGGTTGGTTTTTGCCTTAACTTCCATGGTTAGACTTTGGCATTTTAAATTCCCTTGTCAAGGGTCAAGATAAACACGAGCGCCCTTGACAAGGAAATTTGAAATACAAAAAATCTCACCATGGAAGTTAAGGCAAATCGTGCCAAAACTTTGTTATCCAGGAGGTGCATTAATGTTGCGCACTTTGATTTTATCGCTGCTTGTTATCACTTCTTTTTTGACGCCATTGCCAGCAAGCGCAGAGTCAAAAGATCTCGCTTTGCCTGAAGTTAAGGTTTGGAAAAGTCCGACCTGTGGATGTTGTGGGAAATGGGCGCAGCATTTGCGCGACAATGGTTTCACCGTTAAAGAGATCAATACGCCTTCAATGGCGGCAATCAAGCGCTCGGTTGGTATTGGACCAAAGCTGGCCTCTTGCCATACTGCGATCGTTGGCGATTATGTGATTGAAGGGCATGTGCCCGCCCAAGACATCAAACGCTTGCTGAGCGAAAAACGCACCATTACGGGCCTTGCTGTGCCTGGCATGCCGCTTGGCTCACCCGGGATGGAACAAGAAGA
>JANQQH010000408.1 GCA_028285025.1 Hyphomicrobiaceae bacterium
TCAAGCTCATCGAGTGCTTGGCCTAGTAAATGTGCGCCTTTGTGCATCATCTCATCATGTAAATCGCCTGCGGTCATCGTCTGCGTTATGGGAATATCATCGGTTAGAAGAATATCTCCGGTGTCCAACCCTTCATCCATTTGCATGATCATTACACCGGTTTTGGTATCTCCTGCCATGATTGCTCTTTGAATGGGGGCAGCACCGCGCCATCTTGGCAATAAAGACCCATGAACATTTAAACAGCCATAAGGGCAAGCTTCTAAGATGGGTTTTGGCAAGAGAAGGCCATAGGCGATTACAACTGCGACGTCTGCGTTAAGCGCTGTAAATTCTTCTTGGCGGTCTGCTTTTTTTAAACTTTTGGGAGTGAGAACTGGAAGGCCTTGCTGTTCTGCAAAAGTGTGAACCGGGGTTTTGCGCACCTTGCCACCGCGCCCAGCTTTGCGAGGCGGTTGGGAATAAACGGCGACCACCTCATGGCCTTTTTCTAAGATCTTAGACAGGGTTGGGATGGAAAACTCAGGTGTTCCCATGAAGATAATGCGTAATGTCAACTGTTTGTTCCTGTAAGACGTGTTGTCTGTGTATTTTCGTTTGTTACAAGGTTTGTTGTTTTTGGGCTTTGGTGAATTTTTTGATCACTCTGTCACGGCGCAGTTTGGACAAATAATCAATAAATAGAACCCCGTTCAAATGATCAATTTCATGTTGAACGACAGTGCCGAGCAGCCCTTCGCATTTTAACTGTTGTTGATCGCCTTTGCGATCGCGATAATTAACTGTGACCCAGGCTGGCCGTTCCACCTCTGCGAAATATTCCGGTATGGATAAGCATCCTTCCTCATAAGCTGACATTTCATCAGATTTTTCAACAATTTCAGGATTGACCATGATGATCGGATTTGGTTTGTCACCTTCATCCGGTTTTGCTGCATCCATCACAATCAAACGGATTGGCAATGCGATTTGCGGGGCCGCCAAGCCAATGCCCGGGGCGTCATACATGGTTTCCAACATGTCATCCATTAGTTTTGATAAATCGGATGTGATGCCGTCTATTGGTTGACAGATTTGGCGCAACACTGGGTCTGGTATTTTTACAATTTCTTTAAGGGCCATTCGATCTCTTTTATTTACTAGAGCATACTCCATTCTGATTTAATCAATGGTATGCTCTAGCGTCTTAATTTTAGCGCACAATTTTTCCGATCCTCGTTACACTCCGGTCGGATTGTGCTCTCACTTACTTTGAATTCACCGCTTTTTGCCATATAAAAGAGGCTGGTTACAAGTTTATTATTGTGTTGTTGATTGCTAAAATGGATGTTTTTTTGGGAACTTTTAGAGGGATTGGTTGAATGTCTGTTATCCAGCGTTATTTTCCGCATTTTTTGTTGGTGCTTTATCTTATTTTGATGGTGTGGTTGGCCATTGAGCCCTATAGCCGGGCGACCTGGTTTGCTGAAAATTTGCCGGTTTGGATTGTGGTGGGTTTGTTGATTTTCACTTTCCCTAAATTCCGGTTTTCGAATTTGGCCTATTTTTTAATGTGGTTTTTTCTTTGTTATCACACCATTGGTGGGCATTTTACCTTTTCGCGGGTCCCGTTTGATTTTTTTAATGACCTGATTGGGTCGGATCGCAATAACTTTGACCGGGTTGGCCACTTTTTGGTAGGGGTCTTTGCTTATCCAGCAGCTGAGCTGTTTCATAAAAAGGGCTGGGCCTCTAATGTTAAAACTGCAGCTCTTATTGGAATTTTGGCTGTTGGAACCTGGGCTGGGCTTTATGAAGTGATTGAG
>JANQQH010000416.1 GCA_028285025.1 Hyphomicrobiaceae bacterium
CTCCATTCGCACCTTGCGCAACAAGCTCAAGCAATATGCTGATGAGGGTGTTGATGTGCCCATGCCAAATGAAACCCGCACAGCGGCTCAATAAATCAAGACCAACCAAGCGTTCTTATAAGTTTTGCGTTCAAAAAAAATTAAACCATCAGCATTGCTGAGGATAAAAAACGTAGGCCGAATGGCCGTCGGCGCCTAGCGCCGCCCAACGGAGGGCGGTAGCGAAGCTACCGTAGCCCGTGAGACAAAGAATGAATCAAGCGACTGTCATAGATAGATTTAGAGGGCATGGGGATATTGGATTGGCCTTGGGGGTGATTGCCATTCTCGTGGTGTTGATCTTGCCCATGCCAGCCTTAATGCTGGATATGGCTTTGGCCATTTCGATTACGTTTTCAGTGCTGATTTTGATGACGGCTTTGTTCATTCATACACCGCTTGAGTTTTCATCCTTTCCGACCATTTTGTTGATTGCCACAATGATGCGTTTGGCGCTCAACATTGCCTCAACCAGATTGATTTTAAGCCATGGGCATGAAGGGACCAGCGCGGCGGGGCATGTGATTGAGGCCTTTGGCAATTTTGTTATGCAGGGTAACTTTGTCATTGGTATTATTGTGTTTTCTATTCTTGTATTGGTCAATTTTGTGGTGATCACCAAAGGTTCTGGCCGCATCGCAGAAGTGGCGGCCCGTTTTACGCTTGATGCGATGCCGGGCAAACAGATGGCGATTGATGCGGATTTGTCTGCAGGCTTGATCAATGAAGAAGAGGCAAAAGCACGCCGCACAAAGCTAGAAAATGAAAGCTCCTTTTTTGGTGCGATGGATGGTGCCTCGAAATTTGTGCGCGGTGATGCGGTTGCCGGTCTTTTAATTACGTTTATCAATATCATTGGCGGCATTGTTATTGGCGTTGGGCAAAATGATATGTCATTTGGTGATGCGGCTCAGACATATACTTTACTAACCATTGGTGATGGGCTTGTAAGCCAGGTGCCGGCCCTTGTTGTTTCCACCGCGGCTGGCCTGCTGGTTTCCAAGGCAGGGGTTGATGGGGCGGCTGACAAGGCTTTGTCTTCGCAATTATCTGGCTATCCTAAAGCGCTGGCTATGTCGTCTTTCTTAATGCTGGTTATGGCTACCTTGCCTGGGATTCCTTTGATGCCTTTTTTAACCTTAGCTGCTGCCAGTGGTGGATTGGCCTGGTATGCAACTGGGCAGCAAAGAGCCCGAAAAGAAGCCCAAAAACAAATAGAGATCTCACAAGCTGAAGCGGCCAATGCGGAACCGGTTGAAGAACCTATTAAAGATGTTCTTAAAATTGATGATCTGCGCCTTGAATTGGGCTACACTCTTATCCCTATGATTAAGGATGGGGCGCCTGATGGAGATAAATTAACAGATCAAATTAAGGCCTTGCGGCGGCAACTGGCTGCAGATATGGGCTTTGTTATGCCGTCCGTTCGTATTCTGGATAATGTGCATCTTGGGGCTAATGATTATATCATCAAAATTAAGGAAGTTGATTCTGGACAAGGGATTATTTACCCTAGTCAATATTTGGTGATGGACCCCATGGGTAAAGAGATTGACTTACCTGGCGTGAACACAACAGAGCCCACTTTTGGTTTGGCGGCCAAATGGATTTCACAAGAGCACCGTGATGATGCGCAAATGAAAGGCTATACGGTTGTTGACCCGATCACTGTTGTCTCCACACATTTAACCGAAGTGTTAAAGAATAATATGGCAGACCTTCTGTCCTACTCAGAGGTCAATGGGTTGTTGGATAATCTTGATGCCAACCAGAAACGTTTGATGGATGACATTGTGCCGGCGCAAATTAACATCACCGGTATTCAGCGCATCTTGCAGAACCTACTGAAAGAGCGGGTTTCTATTCGTGATTTGCCAGCCATTCTTGAGGGGATTGCCGAGGCAACCGCTTATACCTCCAATGCCCAATCGATTACCGAACATGTTCGCTCACGTTTGGCGCGGCAAATCACAGCTTCTTACTCTAACCCGGATGGAACATTGGCCATTGTTTCGTTGCACCCCTATTGGGAACAAGAGTTTGCTGAGACCATTATTGGCGAAGGTGATGATCGCCAATTGGCAATGGCGCCTAGTAAACTACAAGACTTTATTCGTGCTGTGGCCAGCGCTTTTGAAGATGCTTCGGCTAATGGAGATTATGCTGTGTTACTCGCCAGCCCTGGAGCGCGCCCGTTTGTGCGCTCGATTGTAGAACGCTTTAGGGCTGAAACGGCTGTGTTGAGCCAAAGTGAAATCCACCCTCAAGCTAAGATCCGAACAACGGCAATGGTGATGCCGCCTCAAGAGGGGGACTAGGTTATTAAATTTTGGTCGGCGGATTTTAAGAGTCGCACGATCTGACTTGAAGCTTGGCAAAAAACTATGATTGATCTTTGGTACATATTTAAAAAAATAAGTTTTCTTTTTAAAAAATCACTCTTATTACTTATAATATAGTTGTGTGATCTGATTTATAATGATTTTTACCAATAGTCCACTATGTTACAGCATTTCAAAACACTAAGTCTCAATGCTCTGTTACCCCCTGTTTGTTTAAATTGTCACGCGCCTTTATTAAATTCTAATCAAATTTGTCCTGCCTGTTGGCAAAATTTACATTTTATTAGTCACCCCTTTTGCCAGATTATGGGAACGCCTTTGCCCTTTCATCTGGGAGAAATGGCTGTTTCAGCCCAAGCTCAAGCTGAGCCACCTGTGTATGACCAGGCTAGATCAATTGCCCTTTATGAAGGCACCATGCGTAGTCTCATTCATAAATTTAAATATCAAGATCGCCATGAGTTGGTTCAGTTGTTTGCTTCTTGGCTTGCTTTGACTGGCTCAGATTTAATTGGAAAGAGTGATATGATCGTTCCTATTCCTCTACATCACAGGCGATTATGGCAAAGACGGTTTAATCAATCTGCTTTGCTGGCTAAAAGATTAGGGCAAATAACCGGCTCCTGCGTGAATTATTCATATTTAAAAAGGCATAAGAAAACACGCCCACAAGTTGGTCTGACCTCGCACCAACGGCGAGATAATCTTCAAGGTGCTTTTATGATTGAGCCAAAAGCGGTACAGCATATTCGGAACCGCTCAATACTGCTTATAGATGATGTAATCACCACGGGAACAACGGCCAATGCAGCTGCAAGGGTCTTAAAACAAGGTGGCGCAGAAGCTGTGTACATACTTAGTTTAGGAATAGTGATAAATGTTCCCTCGATTTAAATATATAAGATATTTTTTATCAAACCATAACTTAAAGCAAATGAATTTAATCTCGTAATGCTGGTGTGAACAAAGATATTAACACACAACAGCTCTGGCAAATCTTTCAATGTTTTTTTAAATATTTTTTTATCGTTTAGTTGTATATGCAGGCGCTATGTAACTATAAGTATAATTTTTTAAATTAATTCATAAAAAAATTGCTTTACACAAAATGTTTAAGTTAAATTTATATTTTTTGTAAAAAAAATTTTTTCCATTTAGTAAAAG
>JANQQH010000432.1 GCA_028285025.1 Hyphomicrobiaceae bacterium
ATGAAATCGTGATCATCAAGAACATCCGCGTTGAGTCCCATTGCGAACACCATATTGTTCCCATTTTAGGCACAGCCCATGTGGCCTATATACCGAACAAACGTGTGGTCGGGATCAGCAAATTGGCACGCTTGGTGGATGTATACGGCAAACGCTTGCAAACACAAGAAACCATGACGGCGCAAATTGCTGATACAATACAATCCGTTTTAAAGCCCAAAGGCGTTGCTGTGATCATCGATGCCGCCCATCAATGCATGACAACCCGTGGCATACACAAAGCAGAATCCAGCACAGTAACCCGCCGGATGCTCGGCTTGTTTCGTGACAACCCGGAGACTCGCAAAGAATTTATGGAACTTATTGCGTCTTAAAAAGGCAGATAAAATGCTGAACATTTGTGACAACAAAACCGCCGGGTCAGCTCAACGCTCTGAACGAGCCACTGAAATAAGTCATGTCGACAATACAAGCCAATTCAATGAGCTATACAAACCCAACGTTGGCGCTATCATTTTGCAGCGCCAGATTTCGGCTGATTTTCAGCATTGGATTGATGAACTAGCCCCACAATGTCTGCCCTCTCTACGCAAGATTGTGCCGGTGGAAAAAGCGGCTGAGACCATACGAACTGCCTTTGACAGTGCAGATACCCCCCAAGGTGCCAATCGAGAGTATTTGATCAATGACACGATTAACCTCGCCAAGGCTTTTGCCAGGCTAATGAATGTCGCCCATCTGCGCATTCGGTTTGATGTGATAAACAATAATGCCTGCCGCAAATTTCATCTTGATCAAGTGACAGCGCGGCTGGTCTGTACCTATCGGGGGGCTGGCACACAATACAAGCAGGCCCAGCCCGACATCACCCCAGAACAGGTCTTTGATGTGCCAACAGGATCACCCATAATTCTGCGCGGTGCCTCTTGGGATGATGATCAAAAATCTGGAATTGTTCACCGTTCACCGCCTATTGAAGGCAGTGGGCAAACCAGACTATTATATGTACTCGATCCAATAAAAGACCCAGACTTGTGAAAATTAAATCTCTTGTGACTTGATAAGGTGAACAAAAAACAGGACTTAATTTTATATTGGGATTCGCTATGGTTTAATTTATATTTTCATCGAGAAGCAAGTAGCCTTCAGTTTTTATATTAAGCTCTTTTCTAAGGTCATAAATCTCCTTAGGTAATGCTTGAAGGTCATTATCTGAGAATTTTTTAGGCAAATATGTGTTAACCATGGCGGCTACTGAATATGCTTGATCTCTATCTCGGTTCTTTTTGAAAGGGTCTCGCTCTTGTTGTTTTGACATCCAGAGTTTATGTAATGCAAAAACTCTAGGGTCCACACAAGACATATAAACAGGATAACCTTTTTTATCGAGTAATATGGCTTCAGTTTTAGGAGAATTGATTAACCATTCAAGGCCTTTTATGGGTGCACCATATAAATCCTCGACTGTGGAAACCATTCGGTCGTCTCTATTTACGAAAAAAGCTTTGTTTTCAGGAACAATCAGATCAACATAATAACCATCTTTGTTAATGGCTCGATAACTTTTTTTGCTACGGATTTCAAAAGTTGGATCAACTTTTCTTAGTAAACCTATCAGACCATTATTATTAAAATCCGTCCCGGCAAAACCAAGTCCTCGACGCATATCCCATAGCAAATCAGCGTCTGCAGTAGATGTTAGGTCAGTATCAAAATGAATGCCCACAAGCATTTCGTAAGCGAATAGGGCATTTGTTCCAACGACAGTAAGAGATTTACCCAATAAATTTTGCTCATCTAACTCACGAAGAATCCGTGCAAGAATGTTTTCAAGTCTCCCTAATCCCATGCCCCTTAAAATAGGTGCCTTCTCTTTCAATCGTTTTTGAAGATTATTTTTGCGCTCTCTTAAACGGCGACGTGCTTTAGTGTACTGATCTTTTAGTTTTTCTGTTTCAGGAGAACGAGGGCCAAGAGAATTATGTTGCCTATTTATAAGTCTGTATAAATATTCTTTACCGTTAACTGTTTTCCATCTCATACTCCCTTTATAACTTAAAAGAAAATTTCTCTTAGTAATTCTCAATTCTTCATAAATTTGTTGGGTATCTATCAAAAAACGTCTTTGATCATTGTTTAATTCTCTAAATTGCATTTTTCACCTAAATCATTGATATAATTAAATTTACCACATTTTTATTGAAACTTCAATAAATAAGGTAATCTATTTAAAAACAATGGGTTATGTGAATAATGTACTTTAGGTGCATTCTCCCCCAAACCGTTTCTCAATATACCCCTCCACAATCGCCTGAAACTCTCCAGCAATATTATCCCCGCGCAGCGTCATTGCCTTTTCTCCATCAATAAACACCGGTGCGGCTGGTTGCTCTCCCGTTCCAGGCAGCGAAATACCAATATCTGCATGCTTGGACTCCCCCGGTCCGTTTACAATGCAGCCCATCACCGCCAGGTTTAAAGTTTCCACCCCTGGGTAGCGCGCCCGCCAGACCGGCATTTTATCACTGATGTGCGCCTGAATATCTTGCGCCAATTCTTGAAACACCGTGCTGGTGGTGCGCCCACACCCCGGGCAGGCGGTGACAACCGGTACAAAGGCCCGCAACCCCATAGATTGCAAAATCTCTTGCGCCACTTGCACTTCTTTGGTCCGGTCCCCGCCCGGTTCTGGCGTTAGTGAAATGCGAATGGTGTCGCCAATACCCTCTTGCAACAACACAGCCAAGCCGGCTGTAGAAGACACAATGCCTTTCGAGCCCATGCCCGCCTCGGTCAGTCCCAAATGCAAAGCATAAGACGAGCGGCGCGCCAACATACGGTACACACAAATCAAATCCTGCACCGCGCTAACTTTGGCAGACAGAATAATTTTATCTGGCCCCATGCCCAACTCTTGCGCCCGGTCAGCGCTGAGCAAAGCAGACTGCACAATCGCCTCATGCATAACAGCGCGCGCCTCTTTTGGTTGGGCAAGTTGAGCATTTTCATCCATTAAGTGGGTGAGCAACTCTTGGTCAAGCGAGCCCCAATTAACCCCAATGCGCACCGGCTTGTCATAAATCAGCGCCATCTCAATCATTTCAGAAAATTGCTTGTCCCGTTTGGCTTTAAAACCCACATTGCCTGGGTTAATGCGATATTTGGTCAAGGCCTGGGCCATGGCTGGGTGCTCTTTTAAAAGTTTATGGCCAATATAGTGAAAATCTCCCACCAGCGGTACATCGACACCCTGGGCCAACAGCCCTTCATAAATATGCGGCACGGCTTTAGCCGCGTCCTCACGATCAACCGTAATGCGCACCAACTCAGAGCCAGAGCGCGCCAAAGCGGCCACCTGATCAATGGTTGCCTGCACATCGGCGGTGTCAGTATTGGTCATAGACTGCACCACAATCGGCGCGTCCCCCCCAATAAGAACATCTCCAACCTTCACAGGTGATGTTTCATGACGCTTTAACATCTCTATATCCTAACATAGCCTAGAGTGTGCCTTAACTTCCATGGTTAGACTTTGGCATTTTTTTAGGGGTTGTCAAGGATTTCACTTGCGCTCCGCGTCCTTGACAACCCCTAAAAAAATGCCAAAGTCTAACCATGGAAATTAAGGCACGGCGTGGCCCAATTCAGGCCTTTAACAGGTTTGAAAATAAAAAACAAACTGCCATTGTCACCACAATGGCAGGCCCGGTTGGAATATCAACAAAAAGCGAAGCCCCAAGCCCGGCAAGTACGGAAAAAATAGAAATAATCCCCGTAATCACTGCCATCTGTTCCGGCGTTCTAGAAAAATTCATAGCAGCAGCTGCCGGGATAATCAGCATGGCTGTAACCAGCAACAAACCCACCAGCTTCATCGCCAAAGCAACAGTCATAGCAATGGCCACTGAAAACAACAGCTCAATACGCCCAGCATTGACCCCTTCTGCCAAAGCCATTTCTCGGTCAAGGCTTAGAGCGAGCAAATCTTGCCAAATAAAATAGAGTAACCCCCACACCAAAATCAGCCCCGTCAGCACCAAGATAAGGTCTTGGTTAGAAATG
>JANQQH010000435.1 GCA_028285025.1 Hyphomicrobiaceae bacterium
AAAAGCGCTGCAAATTAAAAGAGCAAACTAAATAGATTCATCAGTAAAAGCCTGCTCTTACCGCCCTAGCATCCTTTTTAAAAAGAACTGAAAGAAACGGCCACCTGATGAAAAGCAAATCTGATGCCATAAAATTTATTTATACATTTCAATTACTTAATTTCTTTTTGCTATTGTTAGCGGAGCAAGAAAGGGAAAGAAATTCCCACCAAAAGGAAAAAATTACCTACTCAAAGGACAAATAGGCGTAAAACAACCAATTGATATTGGACAAAGGGCTCTTACCTTTATAAAGGAGGGATCATGATTACAACCGTAAAAACCAAACCTGTCCGCTTATGACCAATTGGATTGATAAAGGCGTTACCAGCGTCCAAACTGTTTTTGACTTCACCCAAAACTTAATCGACCCGTCTATTAAATTGGGTGTCACCGGTCTGTCGCGCTCTGGTAAGACGGTGTTTATCACCAGTTTGATCTACCATCTGTTGAACCGGCAAAACCTTCCCTTTTTTGAACCGCACGCTAGTGGTCGCATTGTCAAAGCCTATCTACAACCACATCCCAATGATTTACTGCCCCGCTTTGATTATGAAGGCAATCTGGCAAAACTAACTGCAACCGCACCCAGTTGGCCTGAAGGGACGCGCTTTATTTCCCAATTGCGGCTGACCATTGAATATCGAACAGATCAATTCCCCCAGCGCTTGTTGGGCACGCGCACCCAGCATATCGATATCATCGACTATCCTGGTGAGTGGCTATTGGATTTGCAATTGCTGGACAAAGATTATGCCGCTTGGTGCCAAGACGCTTTTGATTATGCCCGTTCTGATCATATCACCAAACAGGGAAATGCTTGGCTGGAAACAACAAATCAGATCAACCCGGACCTCCCGGCTGATGAAGGCCAGGCCAAACAAATTAGCGATGTGTTCACAAGCTTTTTGCAAACTGCTCGCACCAGTGCTCATGACTTGCCGACCATTCCCCCAGGGCGGTTTTTAATGCCTGGCGACTTAAAGGGCTCACCAGCACTGACCTTTGCGCCGTTAAAATTGGCAGATGGTCAAATTCAGCCTGATTCTATGGCCGCTTTAATGCAACGGCGTTATGAAGCTTATAAAGAGCAAATCGTGCGCCCCTTTTACCGCAAATTTTTCACACTTTTGGACCGGCAAATCGTGCTTGTTGATGTGTTGTCAGTGTTGAATGCGGGCCACCAACACGTTGAGCACCTGCAAGCCAACTTGAGCCAAATCCTAAACAGTTTTAATCCAGGTCAATCACACTGGCTCAGTTCCATCTGGAATAAAAAGATTGATCGTTTGGTGTTTGCGGCAACCAAAGCTGATCACCTGCATCATCACAATCATGATCAATTGCAAGACCTGTTAAGCCACCTCACGCAAGCGGCTATCAACCAAGCTAAGATGCAAGGGGCAGATGTGAAAGTTCAAGCCCTGGCTTCCTTGCAAACGACAAAAGAAGTTACGGTTGAAAAACAAGGCCAAAGCTATAACGCTTTGCAAGGCACACCGGTTAAAGGTGAAATTTTCCAAGGCCAGACATTTGATGGGAAGACCCCTATTCTTATCTTTCCAGGTGATCTGCCAGATAACAGCCGCCAGATGATTGAAACGGGCAAAAACATACCGCATATTGACATCATTAACTTTGCCCCGCCTGCCCAAGACAAAGAGCAGACAAGTCTCTTGCCCCATATCCGCCTTGATCGCGCTCTTAATATGCTGATCGGAGACAAATTAACATGAACACACCTGTCCAAAAGCCTACTTTGTTTGAGCCAGATGACAGCTCGATCACCATTGTGAGTGAACCAGAAGAGCCTGTAAAACCTAACCCAAGTGGCTTAGAGCCGCTCCCTCAAATTGCTCCTCCTGCTGCTTCTTGGGTTTCAACAAAACTGTTTTCACTCGGCTTTTTACTAATCTCGTCTGTTTTTGGGCTTTTTTGTCTTTGGGCCAGTGCGGCATTGCTGTCTAGTTTAGAGACTCTGATTGCGCGCAATGACATTTTGGGCTGGACGGCCTTAGCCTTGGTGATCATTGCCGTGTTCAGTTTTTGCTTACTGATTTTAAAAGAGTTCATTGGTTTATGGCGGTTAAAAAATTTAGGCTATTTGCGCGCTAGAGGTATGCAAATCTACGATGAGAACAAACTAAAACCTGCCCGCGATTATTTAAGGGATATCAAATATCTTTATGAACATACACCTGAGCGGCAATGGATGCTTGACCGCCTGACAGGTTTGAGCTCTCAAATCATGGATGGGCGTGAGATGGTCGACCTTATTGATCAAGAAATAGGCGCTCGGCTTGATAAAGACGCTTGCACTATTATTGCCAATCATGCCAAAAAAGTTTCGCTCATTACTGCTATTGCGCCTGGCCCCTTTATCGATATGGCGGCGGTTGCTTTTTTGAATCTGAGGATGATCAGAAAAATTGCTTGCGTTTATGGGGTGCGCCCTGGCTTTTGGGGACAAATGCGCTTGGCGCGAAATGTGATCACTCATCTGGCATTATCGGGGGGTATTGCCATAACATCAGATTTGTTGCACCCCCTGATTGGCACCAGCATTGCGGCTAAACTGTCGAAAAAATTAGGTGAAGGACTGTTTAACGGGGCGCTTACCATACGCATTGGTTTGAGCGCTCAGGCTTTGACCCGCCCGATCCCTCATGTGAAAACAAAACCGCCCTCTTTCAGCAAGCTGGCCACATCAAGTTTAAAACCGATCTAATCATTTCCAAAAAAGTTAGCGCGCATCGACTTCTAACAATCGTAACGGTTCGCGTGCGGCTTCATTGCCTAATGACAATGCGCGTTCATACCAAAATTTTGCCCGCTCAGCATCTGGTTTAATGCCAACAACAACACGTGAACTTGGTTGGTTGGGATCGAACGTCATGGCCATGGCCAGGGCACCACGTCCGCTGCCTTGTTCTGCCAAATGAGAAAATGCGAGGCGGGCCGCTGAAACATCGCCGGAGCGCAATAATCGTGTTCCGCGCTCTAACCATTTTTCTTCCAAGGCTTCATCGATGATCAGAGTGTTTTGATTAGATTGACCGGCAGGAGATTTTATCAAGTCAGACTCATCATCTTTTTTGGGAAGATTGGCGACAACAGTCTCTTGACTTTCTTGTTCGACAACTTTTTCAGCTGGGGCAATAATGGCTGATATGGTGAGCACAATTGGGTCTTTGTCGGTGCTTGGGACAAATCCCACAGCAAATGAAGACGTGCCTGCTTTGCCTTGCGGGATCGCAATTTTCAATCCATCTAAATCATTTAATCCTATAATCCAGGGGCCGTTTACAAACCGCCCTTTATTTAACTT
>JANQQH010000256.1 GCA_028285025.1 Hyphomicrobiaceae bacterium
AATACTCATTAATATTAGTGCTAAATGAACCCTTAAAAAAGCGCAAGAAAACAATTTAAATAGTGTTAAAATGTATCTTTATGCCCCTTTTATTCGGCCTTACCTTATCATAGCGAATTTGTTGTGTTTTTGAACAATGTCAATCAAACTTGCTTAACACAGCTCTTAACAACTATTCACTTGGCTTTTGAAAGATCGTTAATCTTTCAACTGTCTCGACTTCACTCAAATTTCTCTGAAAACGAATTTCATGCTAAAATAAGTGTGCGGTAATTAGATGTTTCTTACAAACCAAAGCTTTTAAAAAACTTAAAATTGGCAACATCTCTCATTTGGCAGGCAAAAGGCGCACAAAATGGACCAAAAATCAAGCAGTTCTCCAGATAATTTTCAATATCCGTGGCAAAAAAGTTACCCTGAAGATGTGTATTGGGACAAAACCTATACAGGCCGCCCACATTTTCACCTGTTAGAAGAGGCGGTTAAGACCTATGGGCCCCAGCCGTGTAGTGATTTTTTGGGAAAACAACTTTCTTACCAAGAAATTGGCGATTTAGCAGATAAAGTGGCCCGTGGCCTGCAAGATTTGGGGCTGCAAAAGGGGGAAAAGGTCGGCTTATTTTTGCCCAACACCCCCACTTACATCATGTTTTACTTTGGCATTTTAAAAGCGGGCGGCGTGGTTGTTAACTATAATCCGCTTTACACGCTGGATGAATTAGAGTTTCAGGTTGAGAACAGCCAAACCAAATATATGGTGACACTTGATTTGCAACTTTTATTTGAAAAGTGCGAGGCTTTAATGGAAAAAGGTGTTTTGGATCACACCATTGTTGCCTCTTTTGCCAATCTATTACCGCCTGTTAAATCTGTCGCCTTCAGACTTTTAAAAAGAGGCCAATTGGCCAAAATTGCACAATCACCTTTTGCCAAGCGTTTTATTTTAGAAAGTGAGCTGCTTGACAATCAAGGGGACCCGAAACCGGTTGATATTACCGTTTCTGATTTGGCGGTTTTACAATATACCGGTGGTACCACCGGGCGGCCAAAGGGGGCGCAACTAACACATGCCAATATTTCCATTCAAACCGAACAAATTCTTGATGCCTGCGTAACTTTGCGGCATGGGGAAGAATCTATCATGGGTATTTTGCCCTTTTTCCATGTGTTTGCGATGACGGTGGTGCTTAATGTGGGCATTGGTATTGGAGCCAGGTTGATTTTGTTGCCAAAATTTGAGTTGGAAGACGCGCTTAAATTAATGAAAAAAACCAAGCCGACCCTTATGCCTGGTGTGCCAACTTTGTTTAACGCTATTGCCAATTATGAGCCAGCCCCTGTTGACGCGGTAAGCTCGCTTCGGCTTTGTATCTCTGGCGGGGCCCCGTTGCCTTTAGAGGTTATGGATGATTTTAAAAAGATCTCTTCAGCTGTTTTGGTTGAAGGCTATGGTCTGTCAGAGACCTCGCCTGTTCTTTCTTGTAACCCGCCTAGCGGTACGATTAAGCCCAGCTCAATCGGTATCCCCTTGCCGCAAACAATACTATCCATTCGCTCGCTTGAAAACCCTGAGGTTGAAGTTGAACAAGGCGAAAAGGGAGAGATTTGTGGCACTGGCCCGCAAGTGATGGCAGGGTACTGGAATGCCCCTGAGGCAACAAAGGATGTTTTTGTGGGTGAGTACTTTCGCACTGGTGATGTGGGCTATATGGATGAGGATGGCTATACCTTTATTGTTGATCGGTTGAAAGATTTGATTTTGTGCTCTGGCTATAATGTTTATCCGCGTAAAATTGAAGATGCCATTTATCAAATGACCGAAGTGGAAGAGGTAACGGTTGTGGGCATTCCTGATGATTATCGCGGCGAAGCGCCAAAGGCCTTTATCAAATTGAAAAAGGATCAACAATTGACTGAGCAACAAGTCATGGACTTTTTGCAAGATAAACTGTCCAAAATTGAATTGCCGGCAGAAATAGAATTCAGGGATGCGTTGCCCAAAACCATGGTTGGGAAATTGTCTAAAAAGGAATTGCGCCAAGAACAATAAAATTCATTCGTTGCTTTCCAAGTCGCGAACTTTTTTCCAAATTTGTGTTTTGCAAATTGGAAAAACGGCATGGCATCCTTTTACTTCTAACTTTTGGGCGTTAATTAAACGAACATGGCCTTTATAGGACTTGCCATCACGTGGTTTGTAAAGGCGCCCTACCCACTTGGTTTTGCTCACTTGGGTCATGTTTAGCAAAATAGGAATGCCAATGATTGGGCGGCCGCGCTCGTTTGGGTTTTTGTTTAACTTGTCTGTATGGGGTTTACCTTTTTTATCATTTGGTTCTTTTAGCCAAATGATTTCATTGCAAAGGGTTTTCTCACATTGAGAAATTTTGACATGAGAGTCACCATTTTTGGTTAGCCATACCCCTTCAAACGGGCTTTGCATTTTTGCTTCGCTGGCAGATTGACCAAAGGCAACTGAATGGCAAAACACAGTTAGGGTTGTTACTACAATTATAAAAGCAAAACGCATCGTCAAACTCTCAACTCTTGACCAGCAAAGCCTTTCATGTTGGGTCACAATAAAAGGGCTGTACTGAAAATTTAAGACCTAAAAACAAATTGTTATGGTGCGAAACCTTAAAAAGCACAAGCTCATATAAAGCCAATAAAGCTTTAAAACACACCTTATTATAGGACATGGCCCATAAAAAATGTCAATATCATGAAAATTGCTGGGCAAATAGACAATAATATTTGCGCCAACTTTTTTAAGTTTTAACTGTCTGAAGAAGGATCTTCAGGGCTTTTTAGGATCGCAGCAACCCCCATACCCCCAGCTGTGCAAATAGATATGAGCCCCTTACTTCCTGGTTTTTGGCTAATCATTTTTGCCAACAGGCCAACGATGCGTGCCCCCGTGGCGGCAAAGGGGTGACCATAGGCAAGGCTTGAACCCTTAATGTTTAATTTGTCGCGGTCGATACTGCCAAGGGGGTGGTCTAGGCTCAAATGCTCACGGCAATAGTCTCCAGATTCCCAGGCCTTTAAGGTTGCTAAAACTTGGGCAGCAAAGGCTTCGTGAATTTCGTAATAATCGAAATCTTGCAGTTTCATATTTTGGCGTTTTAACAAACGGGCCACAGCCAAAGTCGGCGCCATAAGCAGACCTTGGCCAGCAACAAAATCTAGGGCGGCTGTTTCTGCATCAACCAAAAGGGCTTGGACCTCATGGCCATTTTCTTTGGCCCACTCTTGGCTCGCAATTAGCGCCGTTGAGGCGCCATCAGTTAACGGGGTTGAATTGGCCGCGGTTAAGGTGCCGCGTTTTGATTTTTCAAAGGCGGTTTTCAATGTGGTCAATTTGGCCAAATCAATATCTTGCCGCATGTTATTGTCT
>JANQQH010000464.1 GCA_028285025.1 Hyphomicrobiaceae bacterium
CCTTCTGTAATGCGTGCTTCAATCAAGCGAAACCATTTGCCCCATCTGGCATCTGTTTTTGGTTTAAGCCGGTTGGCTTTGGGTAAATTATGCGTGACAGGGTGTCGGCTACCCTTTGGTGTGACTGTTGGGCGATAGGGCTGTTCAAATACTTGACCAGTTGGCTGCGCGGGTATGATTTGATCGAGAGGCGTGTTGGCCAGGCTTGAGGGGCTGGCGAATTTTTCACCAGCGGCGATTAAGACCGCGCCGCCATTGAGGACATACTGGCTGACATTATCAAGATAGTGCAATGGCAAGACACCGCGCCGTTGATAACGGTCAAAGATAATCAAATCAAACTCATCGAGTTTTTCTGCAAACAGTTCGCGGGTGGGAAATGCGATCAAAGAGAGTTGATGAATGGGGGTGCCGTCTTGTTTTTCTGGTGGGCGCAGAATGGTAAAATGCACTAAGTCAACGGAGGCATCAGATTTTAACAAATTGCGCCAGGTGCGCTCACCGGCATGAGGTTCACCGGAGACCAGCAATACGCGTAGATTTTCCCTCACGCCTTCAGCTGTAATAACTGCGCGGTTATTTGCTGTTGTTATTTCTTGGTCATCAGCTTCAACTTCAATTTCCATCAAGTTTATGCCCGCATGGGGAAAATTAAGGGGCAGAGAAATTTCTTCGCCAACTTTGACAAATTGAGTGCGCTCCTGTGAACCTTTTTGGCGAATGGTGAGTTTGACCGTATCTGGTACTTCACTGCCCTGGCCTTGCTCTACAACTTTAAGCGTGACATCACGCTCAGCGCCAACAATGCCATAGCGCGGGGCTTTGACAATTTCTATGCGCCGGTCAAATTGTCCTTGTTCACCGGTCAGCAAGGTGTGAAAAGGCACATTAAGCCCAAGGTCAGAAAATTTTGCTGGGGCATCGTGAATTTGGCCATCAGTAATCATAATCACACCAGAAATGCGGTTGGTTGGAATGCGGCTTAAAGCGGCGCGCAATTGGGCAAAGCCAAGTGTGCCATCAGCGACGTTTCCATTTGAGTCATCAAGTGATACAAATTCAATGTCCAGGTTATTTATTTGTTTTAATTTGTCTTTGAGAATAGTCTTGGTGCTCTCTACCAGCTCTTGCCGCCCGGAAATAATTTGACTGGGGCTTTTGTCCACCAGGACCAAAACAATATTGTTTAACGGGTCGCGCTCTTCTTGACGTAAGCTGGGGTTTAATAGGGCGAGGAATAGTAACAGTAATCCTGTGCCACGTAGTAGGGCCCCGTTAACTCTGCGTATGATAAAATAAAGCCACACACATATAATAAGGGTGCTGAAGAGCCATAAACCCCAAGATGCAATTAGAGGTGTGTAGACGATATCCCAATTGCTCATTGGCCAAGCCTTTCTAAAAGGGCCGGTATATGCACTTGGTCGGCTTTATAATTGCCCGCCAAGGCATACATGACTATATTGACACCAACGCGAAATGCCATTTCTCTTTGTAAGTTGTTGCCAGGGACAACCGGGTATATTGGTTGTAAGACTTCATCAACGGCCCAGGCAGAGGCAAAATCATTAGAAGTGATTAAAATGGTGCTGACCCCATCAATTTGAGAGGTTTTTTTAGAGGTTTTTGTCCCTGACCGTTTGGTCGCT
>JANQQH010000468.1 GCA_028285025.1 Hyphomicrobiaceae bacterium
TCTTCTGGTGCCCTTATTGCTTTTTGATAAGCAGAATTGGAACTGCCTCCGGTCACTACCCGGTCGCGCAGATCTGTTTTGGCAGGGATATACATAATATCACTTTTGATTTTTTCTTCTTTTGCGTTCATTCGGTTTGCTACTCTTGTAACGAATTTAAAAAACTTAAAGAGATACAGTTTCTCCAACCATAAAGGCATTGGGGTCTGTAACCCTTCTATCTTCACCGCTATAGTTCTGGTCTTTATCTCGGCGTCTATCGGGACCAAAATAGGTGCTGACTTTGATAAACGGTCTTGGGTTTTCAATTACATTTTGAACCCGCTTGTAAAGTGCATTTGCAGAAACTGGCTTGCACAAAAATTCTGTGGCGCCGGCATCTCGTGCCATAAGAACGCGTTTGCGTTCTGAATAGGCTGTTAAAACTATGATTGGTAAATAGGGGTGTTTAGACCCATCAGGATTACGGATCATTTGGGTGAGTTCAATGCCATCAAAAATTGGCATTTTAATATCTGTAATTAAGATATCTGGCATGAAGTGTTCGACCGCTTCTAGAGCCGAGGCGCCATCTTCAGCTTCATAAATTTCACGTGAACCAAAAGCACGTAGAAGTGTTCTTACAATGCGACGCATGTGTGCATTGTCATCAGCAACGACAAATCGTAGTTTTTCAAAATCAATTTTTGCCATGAACTTGGTACGCCACTAACCAATTACTCTTTATACTGAACTTACTATTATCTTCTTAATAGTCCTTATACATTACTCACAAAGAGTTTAAGAAACCTTTGACGCCAACCAGAAACTTAAATTTTTCAGGTAAAATTTTATTATAATCGTTCTCTAATGAACAAAAAGATGTTTAAAAACAATTTCTTACTATTTTTTTACGTGTTGCATCATGAGGCAATGGCCAGGTGTTTTTTTATTGCTTTTTGACCCTGTTTTTGTCGCTTAAACATTCAGTTTTTTAAGAATAATGAAATTGTTCAGTGATGATACGTTCATCCAGGGCATGGCCTGGATCAAATAGTAAACGAAGAGCAATATCAGGCATTTCAGCAATTTCTACCCGTCTGATGTCTTGAAATTCACTATGATCGGCAACGGCATTGACAGGCCTTTTTTTGCTTTCAAGCACTTTAACTTCGACTTTGGCTTGGTTGGAGAGCAGAGCCCCGCGCCAACGCCGAGGACGGAAAGGGCTTATGGGGGTCAAAGCGAGTAATTGGGCGCCAACAGGTAAAATTGGGCCGTGAGCAGAAAAGTTATAGGCTGTTGAGCCGGCTGGTGTTGCAACCATGACGCCGTCACAGATGAGTTCTTCCATTCTCACGCGGCCATCAATTGAAATTTGTAATTTAGCAGCCTGGTGAGATTGGCGAAAAAGCGAAACTTCGTTGATGGCCAGAGCTTTTAAAGGGTCACCTGACCCGTTGTGAGCGATTAGCTTTAAGGGATGAATTATACTTTCTTGTGCTTTTTCCAGGCGATCAATGAGGTTTTCTAGTTTGAATTCATTCATTAAAAAGCCGATGGAACCAAAGTTCATGCCATAAATAGGAAGGGGATTTTCAATGGTTGCGTGTAAGGTTTGCAACATGACACCGTCACCGCCCAGAGCAATTAAAACATCGGCCTGATCAATAGGAACATTGTCATAGCGTTGTTTTAAAGCTTGCACGGCTTGTTCTGCTTCAGGGTTGTCACCGCTGACAAAGGCAATCTTTGAAAACTTTTTTTGGCTCATCTTGGTCATAACATATTTGTTAATGGTGGGATTTTAAACTATTTGAATTTTAAAGTCTTACATTAGGGTCTGTTGAGGTTCAAGGTTGCGGCGTCGGTTTGATAAAAATTGTTTTCAGATCTTTCATGAGGAGGCAGGACATGCCATTGCATATTCAACGAC
>JANQQH010000491.1 GCA_028285025.1 Hyphomicrobiaceae bacterium
AAATGCTGCTTGATTCAGATTGGATGGGCACAGAAAGCAAGGGTTAAATTAGGTTGACATTAATTTTGTTGTGAATAGTGCGAATATTCATCGCATTTAGTTTATCAGGGGCGCTAATGGTAATCCAGCCAAGGGGGCCATCACTATATGTTGTTATCTCAGACATCAATCTCGCAATCCCTTGACGTTTAAAATCCTCATAGCAGGGATAATTGTTAACAAAAGGTTAATCATGTGTGACCCGAAAAATACAGCTAAATATTTCCAATCCTTAACAAAAATTTACGAATCAGCTAATTGTAGCCATGTGTAGCGGGGGCTTTGCCAGTGCGCCAAAATCTGCAAGTTAAGATAACAGCGGAATAATAGGCTTGCTGGTGTTTACAAATCTTTTCACTTTACCGCGGCGGTTAAAGCAAAAGAGATGTAAAAAGCACTTAGAATTCCAACCCTTTTTATTGTTGGCCAGATATTTAGTCTGGCAGATTAATCATAGAGTCTGTTTAACAAAACGGCTTCTTAAAGCTGTTGGAATCTCCAAGTCTTTTGGGCCCGGAGTTTTAAGTCTTAAAGTTAAGGACTTGTCGATAAAACGATACATAGCCGTTTTGTCGATGTCATTGAAGGAGGTCGTCCATGAGACATGTTCTTGGACTATTCGGATTATTAGCCGCCTCAGCCCTCGTTATTGTCTCAGCGGCAATGAACTGGCGCTTTGGGTTTGGTTTAGGCAAAACAGAATTTGATGGCCAAGTCTATGGCCTGGCCAGTGTGGCAGCAGATTGCCTGAAAGCCATCGTTCCTTTTTTGATCATTTACGCCTGGAAAACCCGCAAATGGGCCCAAGCTTTAGCTGGCATTGCGCTGGGCATTATTTGCACCGGCTATTCCATCACCTCCAGCATCGGCTTTGCCGCCATGAACCGAGCGGACAATAGCGGCGAACGACTGATTAAAGTCACGAACTACAAAGACGCGCGCGCGGAATTAAAACGTCTAGAAGATAAACTGTCTTGGATGCCCAAACACCGACCGGCCAATGCAGTGACCGCAGATTTGGAACGGGTCAGCGCAACCCAGGTGAAAATGCGCGGCAAACCACGCTCAACTGTTGAAAAGATCACCAAAGGCTGCGCGAAAACCAATTGGGTCTCACGCAAATATTGCCCACAAATTTTTGATTTGAAAAAAGAGCTGGCGATTGCTCAAGAAGCCGCCAAAATAGAAAAAAGAATTCTATCTTTGCGCGCAACCGTCTCTCAAGCAACGTCACTGGCTGCAGCCGGTAAAGCTGACCCACAAGCTGACCTGATCGCGAGCATTTTTGGTCTAAAATTAGAAGACACG
>JANQQH010000495.1 GCA_028285025.1 Hyphomicrobiaceae bacterium
TGTCAAGGGTGGCCATAAAGCACACGCTAGCAAAGGGCAACAAAAAGACGGGCACAGAAAAAAGGGACGGACTAAAGGGAACGGGGCACAGGCTAAGAAACAGAACCGGGCTGAGCGGTCCAAATCTTATAAATCGAAAGCGCCTCAAAAAGTGGATCCGGATTCGCCTTTTGCTAAATTACAGGTTTTAAAAGGCCAGATTGAAGATAAAGCAGGATGAGCCAAATAAATGTAATGCGCCGGGTTGATCAATGGTTGTTTTTTAGCCGGCTGACAAAATCGAGAAGCTTAGCTGGTCGGCTTGTTACCAGTGGTAAAGTGCGCCTGAATAAGGAAAAACTCGTCAAACCCTCTCAAACTGTAAAAGTGGGAGATGTGATCACAGCGATGATTAATAACAGGGTGCGTATTATTCGCGTGGAAGCGCTGGGAACAAGGCGAGGCCCTGCCAGTGAAGCACAACTTTTATATACTGATTTGACGCCTGAGGAAAAAAAGAGTGATAAAGGGCGTCTTATGGTTGCCAATTCGCCAAGTCGTCCTAAGGGAATGGGGCGACCGACGAAAAAAGATCGCCGACGGATCGATTCTTTAAAAAGCTATACCAGTTAATCCCTTAAACTTTGTAAAACTATTTTCTTTGTGCTGCTTGTGCTTAGCGGTCAAATGGGGTAGAGCATATCAGCTTTGTAAATGTGAGCCTTTGTCTAATTTTTTTGATGGTCTTAATTGTTTGATATATTAGACAAAGAAATTGAAATTTTACGTTTTATTAAGACCATCTGTAGACTGTTTTAAGCCCTTTTCATGGGCTGATTGAGGTTAAGCAATGACTTATATTGTCAATGACAAATGTATTGTGTGCAAACATACCGATTGTGTAGAAGTGTGTCCGGTGGACTGCTTTTATGAGGGGGAAAATATGTTGGTCATTCATCCTGATGAATGCATTGACTGCGGTGTTTGCGAACCTGAATGTCCTGTCGATGCAATTAAGGCTGATACTGAGCCTGGCATTGAGCAATGGCTTGATGTGAACCGGGAATATTCTGAAAAATGGCCGAATATCACCATTAAAAAGGATGCCATGCCTGAGGCTGAAAAGTATGCCGAAGAAGAGGGCAAATTTGAGAAATACTTTTCTCAAGAGCCAGGTGAGGGTGATTAAGGACAGCGTTTGTTAAGCTGCCTTTCTTGGCTTTTTTGTTTTCGCTTTATGGTTGTTTGTGCTTTATGATCGTCTGGTGTTTTAAAAGCTTTTGAGAGTTTGTTTATGCGTTTCCTTTTTAAGCTATTTTCCTTGGTATGTTTGTTAAGCTTTTTGGCCTTGCCTTTTGGTGAGGTGAGATCTGTTATAGCTGCAGAAGATGACACGGCTCTACTGGAAATTGTTGAGGACTCTTGCAAAAAATCTTGTATCGCAAATAAAGGTGGAGAGGCGTTTTGTTCCTCTTATTGCAAATGCGTCAATGGTCGTTTGACGCAATTGGCTAAAAAAACTGACCTTGCAAAAATTTTGCAAGATGAAAAACAGCAAGAAATCTTTGTCCATCAATGTTCTGGTGAAACGGCGGTTAAATTTTTTGCCCATTCTTGCCGCGAAAAGTGCGCTGGGGCTTCCAAATGCAATTCTTATTGTTCTTGCCTGGAAAATCAGATTACCAATAAGCGTAAATTTTCTGAAATTGGCGCTTTTTTTATTCAACTTGGAAAGAATGAACCGAGTGCGACAGGACGGCTAAAACGCTATGAAAAGGCCTGTTCTCGTTGATTTATTTGTTATAAGTTCCAAGGGTATCCATATATAAGCTGTGAATGTTTTGTTTATTAACGATATTTTATAACTGTAAAACGTGTTTAATGACAGAAATATAACAGAATCATTTCCTCTACACTTTCCTATTCGTTAAAAATGTGTTATATTGGCCACTGGCTTGAAATTTTTCGATAGAAGTTGAGATAGGGATTGTTTATCGCCTTGCCTACTTAGCTTTGTTTTTCGACTTAAGTGTCGGTATTTGAAAAATTTTTTGAAAATTTATTGGGCTGAGTGACATATGCTTTGGGGCTGAGTTTTGCTTTGGAGTGTATTTTGGTCTCTCGGCTTTATTATTTTTACGATTTGAAGCCTTTTAACTTTGTATGGTCTTTATGATCCAAAAAGAACCGAGCTTGAAGATATTTTTTTAGCTCATTAACAATAATTTGTTGTTGGTTTTGATTAATCACCAACAAGAGGGAAATGTTACAGGGTGATCGCGTTTGAGTTACCAGTAACTCATTAAAGTTCGTGTGTATCCTTCCCTTTAATGGCAGTGATGATTTGGTCTGTGAACGGTTTGATTTCTGGACCTTTAATTTGTTGCCTGATTTAAAAAATTTGATTGTTTGCAATCAATTATAAAATCTGAATTGAAAGAGAGAAAGTATGGCTGCACGCAAAAAATCAGTTCAAAAAAATGGTTTTCGTGTCAATGAGTATATTGTTTACCCTTCCCATGGCGTGGGACGCATCATTGAAATTGAAACACAAGAAGTGGCTGGTGTGAGCCTTGAGCTATTCGTAATTGAATTTGAACAAGATAAAATGATCTTGCGGGTGCCTACCTCTAAGGCTGAAAGCGTTGGAATGCGCAAACTTGCCCAAGATGATGTGGTCAAAAAAGCCTATACCACCTTGAAAGGCAAAGCGCGCATCAAGCGGACGATGTGGTCTCGCCGCGCACAAGAATATGAGGCCAAGATTAATTCTGGTGATCTGATTAGCGTTGCGGAAGTTGTGCGTGATCTTTACAGATGTGATACACAACCTGAGCAATCTTATTCTGAGCGTCAATTGTTTGAAGCCGCGCTTGACCGGCTGGCCCGTGAAATTGCGGCGATTGAAAAACTTGATGAAGCAGGCGCTGTACAAAAGATCACAAGTGTGCTGTCAAAAGCAGCGCAAAGCAATCGTGCCAAAGCACTTGAAGCTGATGGTGATGATGACAACCAGGAAGAAGCGGCTGCTTAAACATTATTCGCTTATTGTAAATTCTAAAACCCTTTCGAACCTATTATGTTCGAAAGGGTTTTTTATTGATTTTTTTAAACCGTATGTGAGCGAAACAGGGTCGCCACTTTTGGGTGAAACGCTCTTTTTTCCTGAAGCGTTTCATTGACCCCAAAACCGGCGGCCACTTTTGGGTGAAACGCTCTAATCTATCACGTGTAACATTTGGGGTATTTCAATTCTGATCATTGGGCCATTCCAATGGTCTAGCCAACCGCGTGCGATGACTTGTTTACCTACAAGTCCTTTTAAATGGGGCCAGGTTAATGTTTTGCGTGATAATAGCCGTGAGGCTATGACGATGGTGAAATCAGTACGCCAGTTTTTGTCAAAATTAATGAATGTATTGGTCCTGGAGTGTCCTATTGATTGCACTTGCCCTTTGACAATTATAAAGTTTCCCTGTGGTTGTTGGTTTAATGTCTGCACATCTTTGACATCATATATTTGCAGACTTTTGCCCCTATGCCATTCCCCTTGCTTTTGTTTGCGTGCTTGTTGTTCTAATTTTTCTAAGGGATCAAAACAACGTTTATTGTGCTGAGTTGCATAAACTGTTGCTAAACCACGGCGTATTAAGTCTGCTTGCAGCCATATTTGCTCATCGTTATGGTTTAAAAAAATATGTGAGATTAACCGGTTGTGCCGGTCTGTTTTTTGGCCAGAGAAAAAATAGGTAATCTTTTGATCTTTTAGTCTTTTTTTTAGCGGTTGCTTATTCATACCTTGAGCTAATTTTATGTTGGCTAAGACTAAGCGATGGCCAGTGGTCAAAACTATATTATTTTCATGGGTCACCTGTTTGACGGTCCCACTTTGGCCTGGATGAAAAATACAAGCAGGTTGATTGGTCTGTGCAAAGGTGAAACTGCTTTTAAAAGCAAAGAAAAAAATCACGAACACCCCTATTGTTTTTGTTCTGAAAATCATTTTATCCATTTTTCTGAGTTTTTTTTAAAGGTTAGTTAAGCATGTTTCTGGCAGTGTACTGATCATTATCAATTTAAGATACTGGCAAGGTTTCATTATGAGGCAAGATATTTATCTGACAGGACAGGAAAAGTTTTTCGATGAAAATGAAATCATTGTTTCGAAAACCAATGCAAAAGGGCACATCACCTATGCCAATAAGCTGTTTCTGGATATCTCTGGATATAGCGAAAAGGAAGTGCTGGCAAAACCTCATAATATTATTCGACATCCAGATATGCCGCGTTGCATTTTTAAAATGCTTTGGGAGACCATTGCAGAGGGAAAAGAGATTTTTGCTTACGTGGTCAATCGTTGTAAAAATGGTGATCATTATTGGGTCTATGCTCATGTTACCCCAAGCCGGGATATGAAGGGTGATATTATTGGCTTCCATTCTAACAGACGCGTTCCGGATCGCCGAATCATTGAGCAAGAGATCATTCCCCTCTATCAAGAGCTTAAAAAGGCAGAAGACTTAGAATCTGATCGTAAAATTGGGTTGGAGAAATCTGGCAACATGGTTTCAGTAATGCTGGCAGATAAAGGGCTGGCCTATGATGAATTTGTAATGACGGTTGGGCAACAAAGACGTCGTGGTTATCGCTGATTTTTTAGGTCAGTTTTGTCATAAAGGATCATAAAAATGTTTACTTTATCGAATAAAAATTCCATTTCGAAAGCTTTAAAAGTTTGCAAAGCCGTCGCTGATGGTGATTTTGAAGCCCGTATTTTAGAAATTGAAGAAACGGGAGACCTTGGCGAACTTTTGCATTCTATTAATTTGATGATTGATCGTTGTGATTCTTATATACGAGAGTCTAAAGCGTGCCTTGAATATGTTAGTCGTAATCAACATTTTCGGCTCATTGCTGAAAAGGGAATGAAGGGGTCTTTTTTAGACGCATCGCGGACAATCAATGCGGCGACTAATGAAATTAAAATCCGCAATGATGATTTTATTGAGCTTGGCAATAAATTTGAAACTGAAATGCAAGAGATTGTGGCTTCTGTTTCCCTGGCTGTTAGTGAGTTAGATGTTGTCTCCGATCATGTTAATAAATCTTCACATGCTGCATTAGAGCAATCAACAACTGTTTCCGCTAGCGCTGAGCAAGCTTCACAAAATATGCAAGGTGTGGCTTCTGCAACTGAAGAGCTGACGAATGCTATCACTGAGATTAATAGTCAGGTGGTGCAATCTTCACAAATTACGTCTGAGGCGGTTATTAAATCGGAACAAATGAGTTCTGAAATCTCTGGTTTGGCTGAGGCTTCAAATGAAATTAGCAATGTGATGAAACTGATTAGTGAGATTGCTGAACAGACGAATTTACTTGCGCTTAACGCAACGATTGAAGCGGCAAGAGCAGGTGATGCGGGCAAAGGGTTTGCTGTGGTTGCGCAAGAAGTGAAGGCTTTGGCTGAACAGACTGCCAAAGCAACAGAGGACACAGAACAACAAATTAAAAATATTCAAGAGGCTATGGAACGCTCTGTAAAATCCAATCAGGATATTAGCGGGACAATTGAAAAGGTGAATGAGATTTCGGCTATGATTGCCTCTGCTATTGAGCAACAAAGTGCTGCGACGCAAGAAATTGCTCGTAATGTTAATGATGCAGCAGATGGCACAGCCAGTGTGAGCGATAATGTTGCCCAGATTATGCAAGCAGGCCAGGACACGCAAAAATCTGCGACTGAAATTATTCAAACTTCTAAGAAAATTTTTGATCAAGAAGTATCTTTGAAAAATTTAAGGGCTGGGATGCATTCGTTTCTTGAAAATGTGCGTAAAGTTGGCTGACAAGGTCAAAAAAGATGTAAAGCTTTATATAATCACTTTAACAAGATTTAGCCGTTGTTTTATGGTCCTTCACAAATAAGTTTTAATCTATTTGTGATGAGAAGTAATGGATACAATTACACAGTTTGCATTAGGGGCAAGTGTTGCCGGTGTTGGGCTTGGACCGCGGCTAGGGTGGCGAGCTATTTTGGTTGGCGGGGCCATTGCAACATTGCCAGACCTTGATAGTTTTATTCCCTATGACTCACCTCTTGATAAGATGACCTATCATCGTGGATTTACCCATTCTGTACTTGTGCAAACGGTGATCAGCCCTTTTCTTAGCGCTGGTTTAATTGCTTTTTTTAAAAACAGCTCTCTTTCATGGCAACGGACTTGGCTCACTGTTTGGCTGTGCCTGATAACGCATAGTTTGCTTGATAGCCTGACAACTTATGGCACGCAATTGTTTTGGCCGTTTAATGTTGGATCGCCAGTTGCTTTTTCCAGTGTGTTTATTATTGATCCGTTTTATACTATCTTATTGATTATTGGGATTATTGGCTTTTTAAGCTTGGCTAAAAAGCGTCTTACAAAGGCCGTAAAATTTTGTGCGGTGTTTTTGGGGGTATCGACTTTTTATCTGGGCTTGGGCATGAGTGCGCATTTGATGGTGCAATCAAGAGCAATGGCGCTGCCCCAATTGGAGGGTACGAAAATTCATGTGCAGCCAACCCCGTTTAATATTCTTTATTGGCAGGTTTTGGCGATTAACGACAAGCAAACATTTGTTGGCGTCACAAGTGTTTTGCGCACCTGCCCGCTTATTGATTTTAAAACCTATGAGCGCTTTGCTTCCCCTTTGCCTTTTCAAACCCTGATCCCTAAGGACGTGAAACGATTTGAGTGGTTTACTGATGGGTTTTATTCTTATCAGTTAACTGACACAGGTATTTTAATTTCAGATTTACGCATTGGATTTGCGCCAGCTTACCCGTTTACATTTCAATTTGCGCGCAAATCTGAGCAGGGATATGTTTTGCAAAAAGCAAAGCGTGTGCGCCAATCACAACGTAGTTTGGCTTATTTGCAATCTTTGTATCACTTGGCACAAAAAGTCCCTGACGGGTGTTGAGCCGAATGATTATAACTTGTCATTGGGGTGTCATCTTATTTATTATTGATTGTGTAATGGATGCTTTTTTTAATTTTACCTCCCCGTAGCTCAGTTGGATAGAGCATCAGATTCCTAATCTGAGGGTCACAGGTTCGAATCCTGTCGGGGAGGCCAGCCTTTTTTCAGAGTTCTTCTTATATAAAATTGAGTACAAAAATAGCTCCCTTTTTTCACTCCCATTTTTAGACTTATTCTTATAATAATTCTAAACTATTGGTTTTATTTACTTTTTTATTGACGCCTGAGTTTTTGTTTGTTTATCTCTTACCAGCGTTCGTTTTTAACGAGCAAATTTTAGTCTGATTACGGGACCTTGAACCCCGTTTATTGGAGAAGAAAATGACTGGTTTATTCCCTTGCGTCTGCACGCTTTCTTATAGGCTTTTCAACTATCTTGATGCTTCTGATTTATCGTCTTTGAGCGAACTCAGACAGTTTCGTTTTCCTTTTTATATTATGTCCTTTCTTGATCACGGTTGCTTTTCTCAGCGATCCTAGAGCTTTTTTCTCTTAACCTTTTGGGACTGGGTTGATTTTTCCAATAGAGCAAAAAATAGCCTGTTTTAAAACGATGAAAAAACCCAAGATTTTTCAAGGACACTTGGACAATGGTAAAACGAATTAATTTTATTTTAGACCTTCACCCAGATAAAGAACGACTTTTATCTGAAAAGCAAAGCTGGAATGATGCGCCAATTTTGAATGGCTGTGATGACTGTCCGGCAGACTTTTTTCCCTATTCTTCGACTGACCAGAGAAGCAACGGGTCTAATGACCTTACCTCGGGTCCTGCATGGATGGTGGGCATGGGGTTTCGATGTTGGGTTCGGGGAACACAAACCCATGACACGCGTTTTTTTGATGTGTGTAGTCGGCAATACATACAACATTTTGGATTGAAAGATGGGATCGTTCTGACCACTAAGTTGGGACATTGGGTCGATACGCTTGATAAGTTTAAATCACGCCCCCTTTCAATTCACCAACATCAGGCCCTTGGCTTTAATTTTGATGAAGTGATTGCCATTTCAATGATTGCCGCTTGCCAACATGCTGAATGTCCAGCACTGCAAGCTTGCCTTTATGCTTTAACGCAAGCAGCTGATTTAGAACGCCCGCAACAAGCCGCGCAAGATTTTGCCGATGGCTTGATCGACGCTGGGCAAATTTTAAGTCCGGCCTCAATTGCCATGCCGCTCAAAGCAATGGCTTTAGAGGGCACAAGTTTAACTCACTAATTTTAAATAAACTTTATATCAGTAAAGAGGAGATCTCGATGTATTTAAAAAAACATTTAACGGCACTGTGTGCCTTTACCCTTTTGGTCGGGACGCATGCGGGCCCTGTTACGGCGGCAGAGCCTAAGGTCAAAGATATTGTCAATACTTATGCCGATATTGCACAAGCGACCTATGAAGATTCTTTGAGCACAGCTAAAAAGATGAAAGGCGCAATTGACGCTTTTTTGAAAACACCCAATGCTAAAACACTTGAA
>JANQQH010000501.1 GCA_028285025.1 Hyphomicrobiaceae bacterium
ATTATACGCAGCCTGCGTTTCTTTCATTTATGTTATAGAATACAAGAATAATGAATTATTATTTAAGTTTGTTTATAGCTATTCCTAGGCGTCGGCAAACATTGCGTGAGGGCGTAAATTACCATTAATCCTCATTTTTTAGGTGATGAATTGATTATGGAACAAAATGAAAGCACCGCAGAACAACCAAATGTTACTTTGCAAGAATATGAGCTAAGAGCGGAATTACTCGGCGAGTTACACGCCCGCCCATTTGAAAAAATTGATGTGCCTCGACGGGTGTTTTTAATGGGTTTTTTAACCTCCCATGAGCAAGCGAAAAAAGACCGGCAGGAAATAGAAAAATTATGCTTATCCCATGCCATTTCACCACCAACTCAAAATGCCAATTACCACTCCATGGCCATTGGCAAATGGAATTTTCGCTGGGAGCAACACAATGAGTTCACTACCTATCGCTGGGACGTTCATGATAATGGTACTGATGAGAACGCGAAACTATTATCCGAATTAGAGTTCACCCCACCAGGGAAACTCATCGTTGCAACGCAGGTGAAAATGACCAAAACTAAAACCAGCGTGTCTGACTATGAGCAAATTTTTGACCCGGCCAGCCTTTGTATCATTGAGACAGACAGAGGCAAAGGACGTGTCGCCACAGACTTTCAGCCTGACTTTAAAGGGTTTACCCATTTTATAATCGAAGACCACGGCATGAGCCCGTTTCGGGCCGGTGCTTTATTACAAAGGGTTTTGGAAATAGAGACATACCGCATGCTGGCCTTGATGGGCTTGCCAATAGCCAAAAAGGCCATGCCAATAGTCAATAAGACCCAAGATGAATTAGCCAAGTTAACCTTAGAAATTGCCAATGCAAAAACCATTGAAGACAACCACAATTTGTTAAAAAGGCTTACCGATTTGGCCGCCAAACTAGAAGCACAAGCTGCTGCCACCTCATACCGTTTTGGCGCCAGCCAGGCTTATTATGACATTGTCTTGGAGCGCTTAGGTGTGATGCATGAAAAGTCTGTTGAAGGAGCACGGCGCTTTTCCAGTTTTTTTCGCCGCCGTCTAACCCCTGCGATTGCCACCTGCAGCACGATAGAAGAGCGCCAAGCAGCTCTATCGCGCAAATTAATGCGCACAGCTGAATTGTTACGCACACGCATTCAATTTGAATTAGAACAACAAAACCGAGATTTGCTAAAATCAATGAACCGCCGTGCTAAAATGCAATTACGCTTACAACAAACCGTTGAAGGACTGTCTGTGGCGGCTATCAGCTATTATATTGTTGGTTTGGTCAAATATTTAACTGAAGGACTTTATAAATATGGTTGGACCTTCGATCTTTCACCCACATTAATCACCGCATTGAGCGTCCCGCTTGTCATTTTGGGCATGTGGGTGCTAACAAGGCGCATTCATAAAAAATTCGCTCAACGTGATTAGAAAAAAACAGGGGAGCTTTACAACTCCCCTGTCCAAAAAACGTGATCACAGACTGAGATTTATTTTGTGTCACTCAATGATTTGAAATAAGCGATAATGGCTTTTTGCTGCTTTTCTTTCCTAAGTCCAGAAAACATCATATTAGTGC
Organism: Hyphomicrobiaceae bacterium; assembly: GCA_028285025.1. Classification (GTDB taxonomy): domain Bacteria; phylum Pseudomonadota; class Alphaproteobacteria; order Rhizobiales; family HXMU1428-3; genus HXMU1428-3. The sequence continues at coordinate 1,604 of JANQQH010000501.1, forward strand.
CAGGGGCAAATTCTTTTGGCTTTTTCAAAAATGCTATTAATGTCTCTTCATCCCAAACAGCACCTTCTTCACCTTTGATCGCAAGGTCGTCTGAATATTCGAAATCTTCTACGCTACCTATTTTACGACCAATAATGTTATTCAGTTGAGGACCAGCTTTGTTTTTAGCGTCAGGCCCTACCGCATGACAAGCTTTACATTTTTTAAAAACTTTTTCTCCCTTTTTAGCAAGATCGTCATTTGCCTGAGCAAAACCAACGCTAGAAAGAAGAATCAGAGCAGCTCCCCAAAAAATTGAACGTTTACTCATTTTTGTTCCTTTAATTGTGATTTCGTATTTGTAACGATAAGTAGCTGAATTTCTTTGTTTTTGAGATCTATAAAAAATAATAAGTATTGTTATTTACAGCTCATTTATAATATTTATACCAGCCAATAATCTTAAACAAGAAGCTTACATGGACGAACATTCTTTTTATTGCCCACTAACGTAATGCTCTTGTAATCTCTTTGCCTTCTTACCTATTGCGAATTTAGCCATTGCACTAATTAAGCCATAAACAAGCAATAATTTTCAAAGAGATGTATATTTTCTACACATGTCTGTCAGAAATTAAAATAAAAAAATGTAGCCAGATTTTGATTTTAGTCAAAAGTTTTAGTTAATTCATGACTTTATGGATTGTAGATTTTAAACTTTTGCCTTGTAAAATTAACAAATGCTTCAACTTTAGCCGGAATAATTTCCCGCATTGGATAAACAATGTGGATTTTAATATCACTTAATCCCACATATTCTGGCAATATGATCTTAAGATCGCCATTCTTAACCGCTTCAGAAATTTCCCAAGTCGAACGCAAGGCAATGCCATCCCCCGCAAGCGCCGCTTCATGAATAAAATCACTAGAATTTGAACTTAAATTGCCTGAAATATGAATGACTTGCTTCCCGTTTGGACCACTTAAACTCCAATTATCTTGCGATTTTAAAATAAGGCAATTATGTTTTTTTAAATCTTGCAAGCTGGTAGGAACACCATGCTTTTTTAAATAAGAAGGATGAGCACATAAAACACGGTGATTGCTTGCCAATGGATGACTTAACAGGCCCTGATCGTTAATAATACCTATCCGAATAGCCACATCATACCCTTGAGAATTAAGATCACTCACTTCATCTGATAAATTTACATCAAGTTCAACCCGTTTGTAAGTCTTTAGAAATTCACTCATCAATTGCGCTAAGTGTAGCCGGGTAAAAATAGTTGGAGCCGTTATTTTTAAAGTGCCTTGTGGCTCACCATCATTCACTTCTAAATGTTTAGCTGCCAATTGTAATTGCTTTAACGCCTTAACAACATGTTCGTAATAGCGCTCACCTTGCTCAGTTAGGCTTAAATGACGTGTTGTACGTTCAAATAAACGCACCTTCAACTTGTCTTCAAGTGCAGACATATGCTTGCTAACAACAGCAGGAGACAGACCTAATTCCCGCCCTGCTGCCGACATATTGCCTGCATTAGCCACTTTTACAAAAATTTCTAGGTCTAAAATTGAAGACACTCGGTTTTCTCATATATTTTTAGCTAACAATTAAGTATTTGCAAAAAGGAAGAAATAAAAAAATAATTATAAAATGAAAATGCAGCAGCAAAAAATTATCAAAATAATAAACAATATTTAAAAAACAAAAAAAGTTACTTAAAAAAACATCATACACTTAATTGCAAATATGCGTAATTATATATAAGTAGGAAGATAAGAACTATTTTTTTATAAAAATCACATTATTTCAGGTAACGATGATGAACCAAACATATTTAGTGAGCTTAACGCTTATGACGCATAAAAAACTATACCATCTAATTATACATACTAAATAATGAGGCCTTAAACCTATAAATTAACTGCTTTTTGGGGCTCACAAGTCGTGATTAGCTATAAAAACAACACCTTACAGGATAGTTATCCCCCCATATAGTTATTTGAAGACACCAAGCACAGCTTATGAGAGCACCCTTCAGGATAAGATTAATTTGATCACCTATTATGCAATTACTACGTGGACACACAAAGCAAATAAATGCTGCAAAACTTTGAAAATAAAAAATATTTCTGACAATTTGGCGCGTGCATGTCGACCAAATTGGTCTTACCAAGAACAGTTAATTTATTAAGTAGTGTAGCTACTTTTCCCCTCACAACCTCCACATTCAAAAAAGTTGCACGCAATTCTACAAAGCAGGAATTGCGTCTTTTTATTTTTGGCTTTATCATTTAGGCTTTCCATGAAGAGACAAAACCTTTGAATGATACTTGTGCTCTATTGTTATGAATAGAGATAGCGCCTTTTAATATGTTGTGATTGATTATGGGACTTCTCACGAAACTTGAAAATAAAATACGAACGAATATCCCGCGAGCAGCACTCGTGCAATTGCACAAAATTCTGCAAGAAAATCAAATAATCCTAGATGCCTCAGGGCGCCAAGCTTTTGAGACTGACGCTTTGACAGCCTATAAAGTGCTACCAATGGCCGTGGTTCTACCACATACGACCGAACAAGTTGCCCAGATTATGAAATTGGCCAACCAGTATGACATACCCGTTGTGCCCCGCGGAGCAGGAACATCACTGGCAGGCAGCGCAATCCCGGTTGAAAATGCAATTGTTATTTGTCTTTCAAGAATGAACAAAATTCTTGATATAAATTACACCAACAGAACCGCCACGGTCCAAGCAGGCGTCACAAATCTTGCCATCAGCAAGGCGGTTGATGAGCAAGGTTTTTTCTATGCACCTGACCCATCCAGCCAATTAGCTTGCACAATTGCTGGTAACATAGCTATGAATTCTGGCGGCGCACATTGTTTGAAATATGGGGTCACCACTCACAATCTATTGGGCGTTAAATTTGTCACCACCAAGGGAGAGGTCCTTGAATTTGGTGGCAACTATATGGACCCGG
>JANQQH010000513.1 GCA_028285025.1 Hyphomicrobiaceae bacterium
GGATCCTTCAGCGTTAGCAGAACGCAGGTTAACCTTGAACCAAGTGCCCCGCGCCATCTCAAATCGCAATAATGACAGATCAGGCGGCGAAATTGATGGGGGCAAACGACGTTACTTAATCCGCACAATCGGCCGGTTTGACACCATTGAAGACTTAAAAAACCTTATCATTGCTCGTTATGACGGATCTATCATCCGTCTAAAAGATGTGGCCAACGTTACCCTTCATCACTTTGAGATCTGGCAAAAAGCCTTTGTGAACGGCGAGTCGGTAATCGGACTTTCTCTGAGACGCGAAAGCGGCTCCAGCGTCATAGACATCAAAAAAGACGTTTTGAAAGAAATAAAGGTCATTAATGCCAATGTCTTAAAGCCAGAAGGCATGGAGCTGGAGTTGATCGCTGATGATGTTGTCTATGTAGTCGATTCGCTACAAAACGTCTGGAAGAACTTAAGTATTGGCGCTGTCCTTGTGACCATTGTGATGTTCTTGTTCATGCGATCGCTGCCAGCAACCTTTGTCGGTGTCATTGGCATTCCTATCTGTACCATAGCCGCTTTTATTGGCTTGGCATTAGCCGGGCGCACCATCAATGTCATCTCGCTTGCCGGTATCGCTTTTGCCATAGGTATGACCCTGGACAATTCCATTGTCGTGCTTGAAAGTATTTACTTGGAGCGCAAACAAGGCATTGATCGCATGCGTGCGGCCATAGAAGGGGTGAAAAAAGTATGGCCGGCAGTCCTGGCCTCGACCTTAACAACCATCCTGGTTTTTGTGCCCATCATTTTCATCTCCGAAGAAGCCGGGCAGCTTTATTCCGATATCGCCATTGCCGTTTCTTCTTCTATTTTAGCGTCCATGCTTGTCGCCATCGCCATCATCCCAACCGCTGCCGCCCATATTGATTTTGGCAGCCCAAAGTCGGACCTTTTGACCAAAACCAAAGATACAGGGTATGGCTCATTTGTAAAACTGATCCATTGGCTGATTAACGGAACATTCCGGCGCGCACTATGCATTTTAAGCGTTGCAGGCGCCAGCCTAGCCGTAATCGCGTTCTTAACCCCTGCAGCGGAATATTTACCTGAAGGCGATGAGCCAAAAGTCTTTGCCCGCATGAGTGCCCCGCCGGGCTATAATATGGGCACAATGGAAACCATAGCACAAGAAATCCGAGAGTATCTGCAACCCTACATCAATAACGACCCTGAAAAATTTAAGCGCGGCGAAACAGACGTGCCGGCCATCTCATATTACTTTATGTGGGTGCGCTCCTCAGGCATAACCACGATTGCCCAAACAGTAGACCCGGCAGACATCGACGCTTTTATGAAAATTCTCACCCGCAAATATAAAACCTATCCCGGCATGCGTGCATTTGCGACCAGGGGATCAATCATAACCAGCAATGATGGTGGCACCCGAAGCATCAGCCTGGACATTTCAGGTCCCAACTTGCAAGAGGTTTATGCCACAGCCCTTACCGCCTATCGCCGCGCTGGGCAGATATTAGACAATCCACGCATTCAAGCTGACCCATCAACACTCACCTTATCTCAGCCCTTGCTTGAAGTGCGCCCACGATGGGACCGGGCCGCCGAACTCAACATGACTGCCCAAGAACTAGGGTTCACCGTGGCAGCCTTTACTGATGGCGCTTTTGTCGGGCATTTTTTTCAAAATGATGAAAAAATAGATATTTATTTTTTCAGCAAATCAGGGTTTGAGGCCAAAGTTGAAACCATTGGCCAACTACCCGTCCACACCCCACAAGGCACCATCGTGCCCTTATCCACCCTGGCCAAAGTGCAAGAGACGGTGGACACCAACTCCATCAGACGCATCAACGCGAAACGAACCGTCACCCTT
>JANQQH010000525.1 GCA_028285025.1 Hyphomicrobiaceae bacterium
GCGGGTACTTCGGGGTTGGGCATTTCAAACATGGCTTGGTGGCAATTGGGGTCAAAAATATCCCCCTTGGGGCCAACGCTATGACATCACCCGCGTTGACCCCAAGGGGGATATTTTTGACCCCAATTGCCACCAAGCCATGTTTGAAATGCCCAACCCCGAAGTACCCGCAGGCACCATATTAGAAGTGGTCGCCACCGGCTTTATGATTGGTGAGCGCGTACTGCGCCCGGCTATGGTTGGGGTGGCAAAGGGCGGCGAAAAGCCTAAAAAAGAGGCCAAAGAAAACTCTGACGAGCAAAAACTTAAAGATGATCCAATAGATAAAACCGTCTAGAATTTAGCTCAAGAGATAAAAAAAATAAAAAACCCCTCCTAAAATTTTTAAGAGGGGTTTTCAACGCGAGAATAAAACGCACTACATCTACTCAATCAAACGCGTGACAAACCAGTGAGTTCAAAAAAGGTCCTGCCAACAAAGCAGCTACATTTTTACAAGAATAAGAAATAAGAATATAGATGATACCCAAAATCTGCAGACAACTATGCAACTGATTCGGTTAACAGAAAGTAGCGCTATAAAAAAATAAAATTAGGATACTATTAAGGTTTAGCCTGTGCTTGGCGCACAAACTCACCAGCCCTAATCAATCCAAATCCAAACACAGGATCACGCCCTGGCGAGCCTAAATCTTTCACACTCCCCTGAATGCTTTTTTGCAGCTTTAACAGCCCCATTTTGCCCCGTCCCTCAAGCGCCAACGCACAAATACCCGAAAACAAAGCCGCCCCATAAGAAGTGCCCGTTTTAAAGCTTATATTTTGCCCCTTTTCAGGCACCAGCAAATCAACACCAGGGGCAGAAACATAAATATAAGGCCCCTGATTGGCCTGATTATAAATTCTGTTTTTTGCATCCAGCGCGGTGACAGCAAACACCCCCTTTTGCGCCGCCGGATAAGAAAAAGGCGCCCCCTTACCCTGATTACCGGCCGCTGCCACCAAAACCATATTGACCGCCAACAAATTGTCAATCGCATCGCCTAACAATTCATTTTTGGGGCCTGAAAAACTCATATTGACCACATCAACATCTTGCTCCAAGGCCCAGTTAAGACTGTCCAAGACAGAAAAGACCGAACTGATGGTTTTGTCATCTTTTGTCTTGTCAAAAGCCCGAGCAACAAACAAAGACGCTTCCGGCGCTGCCCCCATAAAGGGCTCTTTGGCACCCGCTGCAATCAACGCAACCGCAGTACCATGCGTGGTATCTTTCAAAGGTGTTTTTTTTAGCGCATTAAATTTGGCAACAATGGCGCCAGCCAAAGCCGGATGCTGCTCATCAACCGCAGTGTCAATAATAGCAATTTTAACACCTCTGCCTTGTGCAAGACTATGCGCCTTTAAAACACCAGAACTCTTCAAAGAATAGCGATCCAGCTTTTGCCCATCTCCATTAAGCTGATAGATATGGTTGGGCACAGCTTTTAACACCAAGGGATCCCGGGCAAGAG
>JANQQH010000023.1 GCA_028285025.1 Hyphomicrobiaceae bacterium
AACGCCTTATTTGGTCAATGAAACCGCGCGCCATAAATTGGCAACTCCTGACCAGACAGAGGGTGTGCCTTCTGATCGCAAGGCCTTTTTTAAGGGGCATCTGAATAGATATGATGAGCATGCTGAGCGTCGTCGGGGTCGTCGCCCAGACAATCGGTCATGGGGTTTGAAAGATTATAAGCCGGTTTCTTCTAAAGAAAAGAAACGTAGACAGGTTCGCTCTCAGCGTTGGCAAACAAGAACGCGGCGAGAAGATGATGGGCTTGGGTTTATTGTTGAGTAATGAGAGTATTTAAGGGGTTAAAGTCATGACAATTCACAAGGGTAAAAAGCGGTTTTTTTGTAAAACGAGTGTGGTTGTAATCAGTATGCTTACAAGTTTTTTGGTTGCTGCTTGTCAACATGATCGCCGTATTCGTGAAGACCTTTATACAGGTTCACTTTATAAATTTGCTCATAGCAATCATCCCATTCATGTTGGGCGGGGCTCCCTTTATATGGCTATACCCGTTGGGCGCAATGATCAGAGACTGAACCGGGAAAAGCGGGATGAGTTGCAAATGTTTCTTCATTATTACCGTAGCCAGGGTACGGGCCGTTTAAAGGTGAGTATGCCGTCACAAGCGCGTTATAAGCTGGCTGTTCGAAATGTTTTAGATGATGTGCATTATGAATTGATGCAAATGTCTATTGGTCAGGAAAATGTTCATCTGAAAAAATATCGGGGGCAAGGATATTATCCAGAGATCCGTCTTGCTTTTGAACGGTATGTTGCCCATGGGCCTGAGTGTAATGGGTGGAACGAGAATTTAGCGCGTAGTGAAAATAATCACAATGCTAAATTTTGGGGGTGTGCCACTCAGAAAAACCTTGCTGCTATGGTTGCAAATCCACGCGATTTAAAAGGCCCACGCGGTTGGAGCCCTCGAGATTCTCGGCGCCGGGATACGGTTTGGGATAAGTTTATTAAGGGTGAAGTTACTGGTGCGAAGCGTAATAACGATGAGCGCGTAGATGTTAGCGGTATTTCTAAGTAAAGCATTAATATGAAATTTGAAAAAATTTAGGGGTTTATGATGAGCGATGTTGCTTATTCACAAGATCAATTAAAGATGAATGCGACGGGTTCAGAGCAAGGCGCGGATGCAATTGCCGAGCAAAGACGAGCTCGTCCTGTTCCTCGGATTTCTATTCAAGTTTTTTGTGAAAATGAAGATTTCGTTGATGTGTTGCAGGAAACAGGCAATGATCGGCGGATGAGTAAGGCTCATTTATCGATGCAAATGGGCGGTGTTACTGCGGCACTTGAAGCTTATAGAGACGGGCCAACTCCCAACTTGATCATATTGGAAAGTTCTTCGCAGCGCGATTTTTTGTTAGAACAGCTTGATCAGCTTGCTGAGGTTTGTGATGCAGGGACCAGAGTCATAATCGTTGGGCATGTGAATGATGTGCTTTTATATCGTTCATTGGTTGAGCGCGGGGTCAGTGAGTATTTGGTGTGGCCTGTGGGGCCTTTGCAAATTATTACGGCCATATCGAATTTATATTCAGATCCTGAGGCAGAACCTTTGGGGCAAGTTTTCTCATTCGTTGGGGCAAAGGGAGGTGTTGGTTCAAGTATTTTAAGTCATAATATTGCTTGGGCTTTATCGGAAATTACCAAGACGGATGTTGTCATTTCAGATTTTGATTTGCCATTTGGAACTGCTGGTTTGGATTTTAACCAGGATCCTGCGCAAGGTATTGCTGAGGCGCTTTTTCAGTCTGACCGTCTTGATGATGTGATGCTTGATCGATTGCTTTCTAAATGTTCTGACCGGTTAAGCTTATTTGCTTCGGCTTGTTCTCTGGATCAGGAATATGATGTTGAGCGTGAACCTTGTGATCTTGTGTTAGATGTTTTGCGAAAGAACATTCCTTATTCTGTTCTTGATTTGCCTCATGCTTGGACCTCTTGGTCAAAATATGTGTTGATGCAATCTGATGAAATCGTTATTACGGCTGCTCCTGATTTAGCCAATCTGCGCAATACAAAAAATATTCTTGATTTCTTGAAATCCAATCGGTCAACAGATGTGTCCCCGCGGTTGGTTTTAAATATGGTTGGTATGCCGAAAAAACCAGAAATTTCTGTTGCTGATTTTGCACAGATTATCGAGGTGCAGCCTATGGCTGTTATTGGTTATGATGCTGAGATTTTTGGAACGGCAGCAAATAATGGGCAGATGGTGGGAGAAGTTTCAAAAAAATCTAAAATTGCTCAACAGATTTCTGAATTGGCCTATTTGTTAGCTGGTGTGAAGCCGCCTCAAGAGGAAGACGATTCATTCTTGGGTCCCCTTCTTTCAAAAATTGGTGTTAAGTAAGGACGTTTGAAATGTTTGGAAAACGTGGTACGGCAAATGATGCAGGTGGGGGGCTTCAAAAAACAACAGAGCCTCAGAAAATAGAAAAGCCTGTTGTTCCGTCACAACCAGTGGCTCAAAAGCCTATCATTGAAGCAGCGCAACCTGTTGAAGCGGCTCAACCTGCTGTTGAGATGCAGCCTGTCCAAGCCGAGAAAAAAGAGGT
>JANQQH010000025.1 GCA_028285025.1 Hyphomicrobiaceae bacterium
AAGCTGTTCTTGATCAACCTAATAATGGGCTTTATCCAAGCGAGACTTGGCTGGGCCGGGTGATCAATGCGCTGGGCGAACCGATTGATGGCAAGGGGGCTTTAATGAATGGCAGCACATTGGTGCCGATGCGCAATAGCCCGCCTCCTGCTCATCAACGCCAGCGGGTTGGTGGCCCGATGGATCTGGGCGTGAAAGCTTTGAATTGTTTTGCCACTTGTTGCCAAGGTCAACGGCTTGGTATTTTTGCAGGCTCAGGTGTTGGTAAATCGGTGTTGATGTCAATGCTGGCTAAAAACGCGGATGCTGACATTTTTGTCATTGGTCTCATCGGTGAGCGGGGCCGGGAGGTGCAAGAATTTATTGAAGACAATTTGGGTGAGGAAGGATTAAAGCGCGCGGTTGTTATTGTTGCCACCTCAGATGAAGCCGCGCTAATGCGCCGCCAGGCTGCTTATACCACCATGTGTACGGCAGAATATTTTCGTGATCAGGGCAAGAACGTTTTGTGTATGATTGATAGTGTCACCCGCTTTGCGATGGCCGGGCGCGAAATTGGTTTGTCTGTTGGTGAGCCACCGGCGACAAAGGGCTATACACCGACAGTTTTTGCAGAATTGCCCCGTTTGTTGGAACGCGCTGGGCCTGGCAAAAGTGATCAGGGGTCGATTACAGGCCTGTTTACGGTGCTGGTTGAGGGCGATGATCATAATGAACCGATTGCCGATGCGGTGCGCGGCATTTTGGATGGCCATATCGTTATGGAACGTGCCATTGCGGAACGTGGGCGTTATCCGGCGATAAATGTACTAAAATCGGTCTCTCGAACCATGCCAGAATGTGTGCCAGCTGAGGCTCGCCCGCTCATTAACCAAGCGCGTGGGTATATGAGCACCTTTTACGATATGGAAGAAATCATCCGTATGGGGGTCTATCGTTCTGGTTCTAACCCGGAAACGGATGCCGCCATTCATTATACCGGGCTTTTGGAACAGTTTCTGCATCAAGAAAAAGATGAGGCGACCTCAATAGTGGCCACGTATGAAAAGTTGGCACAAGTTTTGAGTGAACCATTGACAGAAAATTAATGATGAATCCGTATAATGAATTTGAAATTAACGGTTCGAATGTAGTTAAAGGGTATCGAACATGAAATCACGCGAAACACTAATACGTTTACGTAAATTTGACGTCGATGAAAAGCGCCAAAAAGTCGCTGCTATTGAGGCGATGATTGACGATTTTAAAGCCATGGCAGACGATCTTGATCGCCAGGTTTTGTCAGAACAGCAACGCGCTGGGGTTGATGATATTAATCACTATGCGTATCCCCCTTTTGCAAAAGCCGCTATCCAGCGCCGTGACAATCTGATGATTTCCATTGCTGATTTGGAAAGCCAGTTAGAGGCTGCCAATGATGAGCTGCAAGATGCAATGAAAGCGCTTAAGAATGTTGAGATTTTAGAAGAGCGCGATATGGCCCGCACCCAAGTGAAACAGGCCCGCGATGAGCAGGCTAGCCTTGATGAGTTTGCCCAGAACATGTCTCGTCTGGTTATTCGTTAGAGGTTTTCAAGCAGGCGAATAGAGCCTTTTGCTCCCTGGGAATGATTTTCAGTTTTGAAAAAATGCTTTAAAACAGTACCGCTCAGATGATCTGGGTGGTGCTTTGTTGTGTATGAGAGGTTTCTTTTTTCCCAAAACTGGTTTCCACTTTTGGGCGGAACGTTCTAAGTGATCTTGACAGCAATAGAAATTCAGGGGCAATCTTGGCGCTGGGTGATGTTGAAGGGCTAAGAAGCTATGCGTTCAGGCTTAAAAAGTGAAATCGTTCATAAGGTTGGCAAACTCGCATTGACGGGGTTGGTGCTTTGCGTTTGGCTTGCAGCGTGCAATCAGGCGCCCTCCCTGCCAAAGCTGGAATTTGAGGTGAACCCTGACATTAAGGGTGAGCTTGTCAGTTATGATTACATTACAGTTTACGGTGCTGTGACGCGGGGGCTGAAACAATGCTGGCTGGCAGATAAAAAGCTGCTGCAAAAATCAGAACTGGTTACTCGCACCAACAACAAGCAGAACAACAGGCGTGCTGATATTTTTATTCACGGCAAGGCGAAAAAGAAAAAGCAAGGCCTGCGTATTATTTCTGTGCATCTGGTGGCGAGAAGTAAAACGACCACTGAGGTTAGTGTAGACAATCGTATTCTTGACCCTGTGACTGTTAGACATTTTAAAAGCGATATCCGCCACTTTTTAAAGGGGGGCTACGAGTGTCCGGACCATAAGAGGGACGGGGTGATTGTGCCCAAGAAAAAGAAGGCGGGGGGGAAGAAGTGAGCAGTCTTGTGGATGAGGTCGGTCGTGAAGAGTATGTTTCAGTTAAACAGCTTTATACTGCTTTCTCTCAGGTTGTCATCCCGGGCTTGACCCGGGATCCATATAGCGGCACGCGCTAGAGGTAGTGGTGAGCTCAAGGGGGTAAATCATCATCAAGGCGAGGGAATATTCTTTCCATGAAATTCCCGTAAAAAGGATAGGTGGATCCCGGGTCAAGCCCGGGATGACGAGGGAGGGGGGGCAACAAGTGTCCATCTCCTGCAACCGAAAACAATAATTAGGAAAGAAGGACGTGAGTGGTAGCGAGCACACATGGTGTTTCGCGCGATAATCTGCAATCTTTCAATGGGAAAGAATAAAGCCAACAT
>JANQQH010000262.1 GCA_028285025.1 Hyphomicrobiaceae bacterium
TTACCATCGCTACTGGTGCCTTCTGCAAACAAGACAATGCAATCGCCATCGTTAAGCCGTTCAGCAATTTCATTGGCTGTCTTTTGGCTATCAGTGCGCCGTTCCCGGTTCACAAAAATCGTACGCTGCAATTTGGCCAACAATTTAACGCCGCGCCACGTGCTCACTTCTTGTTTCGCAACAAAAGAAAGCGGTGCCAGACAGGAAAAAGTAACAATATCCATCCAAGAAATATGATTGGCGACCAGCAACACAGGCATGTTTTTCCGCACAGCGCCATCACAGTGAATCCGCAAGCCCATGATCCAGGCAATCAATCGGTGATAGTAAAACGGAAGCAGGCGTGCAAAGGGTAACTTAAAGGTCACAAAAATCCACTGCACTGGAATGAGAAAAACCGTAATAAGACCAAACCAAAATAACACCCAAAAGGCCCGTAATGTCCCCATGTTCACACCCTAAATCACTCAAACCAAACTAATTATAATAATAGCCTTAGCACACTTTAATTCTTATTTTATTTCTTTTCATCCTGATCAAGCGGCACGCCATATAGTTCTAACCGGTGATCGACGAGTTTGTACCCCAATTCGCGCGCCACTCTTTCTTGCAGCGCTTCAATTTCTTCATTGCGAAATTCTATGACCTCACCCGTTTTCACATTAATCAGGTGATCATGGTGCTCTTCCGCCACCGTTTCCAACCGCGCTTTGCCATCACCAAAATCATGCGATTCAACAATGCCAGCATCAACAAACAGCCGCACAGTTCGATAAACCGTTGAAAGCGAAATCCCGGCATCAATTTCATGGGCCCGATGATGCACATCTTCAACGCTGGGATGATCCTTTGCCAATGAAAGAACCCTGGCAATTATCCGCCGTTGATCCGTCATGCGCATATTCTTTTCAACACATAGCTTTTCAAGGCTTGTTAAATTTTGGTCATCAGCCCCAGTCATATAAGCACTTTCCCCTAAAAGAGTATATTGCCCAAAGTCGCTTTTTTCAGTTTTTAGATTAGTCAAAAGGCTTATAGCGGCTAAAAGGCAAGCCTGCAAATTATGATGAATGAAATAAGTGAGTAATAAAGTCCCAGATGCCAGATTAAGGCACGGCTTAATAGTCATCCAAATGCAAACACATCATCAATGCATTTGCAGCAGCCTTGCCATGGCCGCCTGGATAATAAGCTCTGCGCTCACCAACCACTTCAAAGCCCATATTTTTATAAAGCTCAACCGCCGCATCATTTTGGCCATCCACTTCAAGGTGCAATTCTTTCACCCCGCTCTCTGATAGATCATCAATGGCTACGTCCAAGAGCCCAACACCAAGCCCGCGCCTACGGTGAGAGCGCCCGACGGCAATCGAGATAACCTCAGCCTCATCTTCAACTTGGCGCACCAATAAAAAGGCTGATGGATCACGACCTCCGTTTTTAAAGGCACCTAAC
>JANQQH010000056.1 GCA_028285025.1 Hyphomicrobiaceae bacterium
TCTTCTATGTCGCCAACAATTGTTTTTGATGCACAGGGGCGCCCTAAAATTGTTGTTGGCTCGCCTGGTGGATCGCGGATTATTTTGTTTGTAACCAAAGCGCTTATTGCTCATTTTGATTGGGGGATGGGGCCGCAAGACGCCATTGGCCTGTTTAATTTTGGCTCCAGAGGCTGGGGGTTTGAACTTGAGAACCGGCCCGAAGCCCTTGGCTTTGCCGCTAAACTTGAAGCGATGGGGCATCAAGTGAGAAAAGGGGTTATGACTTCTGGCGCGCAAATGATTGTGATTGAAAAAGATCACCTAAAAGGAGGAGCTGATCCGCGAAGAGAAGGGGTTGTGTTAGGCGATTAGTTTTTTATACTTTCCCTTGATTTCTATGGTTGGATTTTGAGCAAAACTTTATGACTTCTCAAACAATTAATGTGGTCGGCGCTGGCATTTTTGGGCTGTGGCAAGCCTATAGATTAGCGAGTGATGGTTTTCAGGTGCGCTTGTATGAGAAAAGCGCCACACCGTTTGCTGACAGTTCTAGCCGTTTGGCTGGGGCCATGCTGGCCCCATTTTGTGAGGCTGAGGCGAGTGAACAGCATCTTCTGCCTCATGCATTGCAATCAGTTGAGTTGTGGCGGGCTAGCCCCTTTGCTTTGCTTGAAAATGGCACTTTAATTGTTGCTCCGCCACGTGATGGGGCTGAACTTACTGCTTTTGAAAAACGCACTCAAGGTCACCAACGGGTTGGACAAAAAGACATTGAACAGCTAGAGCCGGATTTGGGGGATCGCTTTTCACAGGGGTTATATTATAACCAAGAAGCCCACCTGGCCCCGCGCCCGGTGATGGAAGATATGTTGGATCATATTGTAAACCTTGGGGGCCAAGTTTTTTTGGGGCATGAGGGGGAGCGGCCTGCTTGTGATTATGAGATTGATACACGCGGTATGGGCGCCAAACAAGACTTGTCCCAATTGCGTCCTGTACGCGGGGAAATGGCTGTGGTGGAGGCCAAAGAATTGCACTTTTCCCGCCCTATTCGCCTGCTGCACCCGCGTCACCCTTGTTATATTGTGCCTTGGCCCAATAGCCAGTATATGATTGGAGCAACGGTGATTGAATCAGATGATGAAGGGCCGGTAAGTGTGCGCTCTGGCTTGGAATTGCTGGGCTCTGCCTTTACGGTTCACCCCGGGTTTGGGGAAGCGAAAATCCTTGAATTAAGCGCTGGTATACGGCCATCTTTTCCTGATAATATTCCTAAAATTATTATTGAGGGCCGCTCCATTGTGGTTAATGGGGCGTATCGGCATGGGTTTTTATTGGCCCCCCTTTTGGCCGCTGAGGTTTCTTCCTATATAAGGAGAGGGAACAAACAAGGAGCATTTTTTCAATGAATGTAGTCATTAATGGCGAACCTGAAAACATTAATGAAGAAACCTTGTTCCAGCTGTGCAAACGGTTTCATGATCACCCCAATTTTATTGCCACGGCTGTGAACGGTGAATTTGTCACTGTTAAGGAGAGGCCCGATTGCCGACTTAAAGAGGGGGATAAGATTGAAATCCTCTCGCCGCGCCAAGGTGGGTGATT